>JBJOPP010000107.1:0-6515 GCA_046050685.1 Bacteroidota bacterium | reverse complement strand
ACCCCTTCAGTTGAAGGGGTTATCTCATACCTAACTAACCTAAACTTATATTTCTAATGCTTTTTCCCAAGTCATCTGAAGGAAGAATTTCGCTCCGTCTGCTTGATGAATGTATTCGTCTTGTTGGAAAGCGTCTGCTACATTTAAAGTTGAAACACTTAATACGTTTCCAGATGCTGATTTCATTGTGAATGTGTACTCGTCTGCCTCAAGGATAATTCCTGGGTACCACTGGAACATTTCGTCACCAGCTGCCATTACATCGATTGCTGAAAATACTACTTCGCCGTTCTTGTCTGCAATTTCAATTTTCACCCCTTGAAGGTTAGCGTTTGCTCCTTCCGGTTGAACCCAAACGAAATTCAATTTTGCTACATCTTCTCCTAAAACAGCCGTTGGTATTGTCTCTTCATTGCTTGATACTGTAGAAGTAGTGTCAGCAACATTTACTGGTGCTGTTGGCATGTAGAATTCTTTCTGGCAAGAAACAAGGCTAAGAGAAAGAACTGCTGCGAAGATGGAGGTTTTGATTGCGTTTTTCATAAGTCAATTAGGTTATGCTTCTTTTACCCCTATCGACCGAAAAAGGTTACACTTTTCTCAAAAAAAATTCATTTTTTTTTATTTCGACACTGAAAATGGAATCGGAACAAAGACTCCATCGCCTTCAAACCTCAGTAAATACTGGCCATTCGCTAAATTCGAGACATTCAAAGAACTTTGCTCGGCAAAGAGATTTTCTTGCTGAACCACCCTTCCTGAAAGATCATAAACGCGATATGATGAAGCCGAATGGGTGCCCAAAGCGAAATTTAGGACCCCTTCAGTTGGGTTCGGATAAAGTTTCGGCTCTGTTGCTTGAGCTTCGTCTATCCCAACACAGCAAACATAAATAACCTGAGTGTCGCGGTTCGTGCATCCATTGTCATCTACATAGTTATACGTTATCTGATAGAAGCCAGGAGCTACCAATTCAGGATAAAACAAATTTCCGCTTACACCAAAGCCGGTATAATATCCGCCTGTAGGAATTCCGGTCATCTCTACCGGTGGATCTCCAGCCATAACCGTGTCTTGCGAAAGGAAGAGAACCGTTGGCTCAAATAACACAAAATAGTCGAATACTTCAGAGCTGTTGGTACAACCGTTAGCATCTGTGTAGGTGTAATAAACCTGATGCGCGCCGCCGCCAGCAATAGTCGGATCAATGGTGCTTCCAACAATTCCATCACCAACATATGTTCCACCCAATGGCAAACCAACTATTCCAACAGGATCCGCCGAAATGCAAATGCTGTCCGTTGAAATACCCATTGCCACTTCTGGCAAATCGAAAACCTCAACACTCAGTTGATTACTACTTCCTTCACATCCGAATTCATTTATACCTGTGCATGCATAGTTTCCAGATTCGTTAACGGTAATGGTCTCTGTTGTTGGACCGCTGTTCCATTCGTATCCGATTCCTCCAGAAGCTGTAAGGTTCACAGATGCGTTACCGCAAAAAGTTAATGGACCATCTGCAGCAATAGTAATGACAGGCTGCGGCAATACCGTGAAGGTGTAATCATCCGATCTTGTGCTGCATCCAGGGGTTGTGGTTCCAATGACATAAACAGTCATGGAGGCATCTACTTCTAGCGCCGCAGTTGTGTCTCCTGTTGACCAAAGGAAGTGGTCTGCACCACCAGAACATAATATCGCCGATTGCCCTTCACAGAACACGGTGTCTCCGGTAAGGTGAACGGTTAAATACGGATAATCGCAATTTTTCAATTTCCCGAAAAAGGCTTCACCGCCTCCGTTATTCGTGGACTCATAGCCACCAACAGCTAGATTCGAAGAGGCTGAACTTCCAGCAAAGAACATTTCTTGACTGGCGTTCATCACAAGGTCACTCACCGACTCATCTGCACTTCCACCCAAATAAGAACTCCAATAGCGCAAGCCGTCTATTGAATACCCTGCAAAAACTATATCCGTTAACCCACCATTCGCGTTTTGAAATCCATTGTCGCCCAAATTGGAAGATGTTGAATTTCCAGTAATGAAAACACTTCCTGCAGCATCTGTTGTAACTCCCCATAGCGATTCATTTCCTGAACCCCCGTAATAAGTCTTCCAATTCACCATTCCATCTGTCGTGTAAGAGGCTAAAAAACCGTCGAAACTTCCACCACCATTAAACACTTGTGCAGCGCCTGGAGTAGATATTCCATTGATTGAACCCGACTTTCCAACCACGTATAATCGATCTCCTGCAACATGAATAGCTTCCGCACGATCTTCACTTGGTCCGCCTATGTAAGAAGCCCATTCAATCATGTTTCCAGCATTCACTTTTGCGAAAAATCCATCGTAAGCACCTCCGCCGAAAGTGTTCTGCGCTCCACCTGCAGCCATTCCTGAAGAAGAACTTGTTGTTCCAGTAAAATATAAGTTGAAGTCATTCGTCGCCACTAAATCTCCTGCCAATTCCGCACCGCTTCCACCAAAATAAGTGTATCGTAAAAGGAATCCACCCGGGTCAATCGTGCCTAAATAAAAATCGCTCGCGCCACCACCAAATGCACCTTGCAATGGGTCAAGCGTAATCAAGTCCGTTGAACTCGTTTCACCGATGAAATAAACTTCGCCTTGAAATCCAACAGACAATGCCGTTAATTGCTCGTCGCCGCTTCCACCGTAATAAGAGCACCATTCCAATGTTCCATCAGGAAATAACTTCAAAACAAAGCCATCACGCGGGCCGCCGCCATATACAGTCTGCTGACTCGCTGAAGCAAATGCCGACATAGAGCTCGTGCTTCCCGCAACGTAAATTCCACCAAATTCATCAACAACAATATCGTTGCCCACATCATTCCCAGTTCTTCCGTAGTACGTTGCCCACAAGCGTTGATTCAAGGCATTGAACTTCACAACATACACATCATTGCTTCCGCCCAATAAACCTTGATAACCCAAGTAAGAAATCAATGTGGTTGAATTGGTAGCCCCCGTTAAATAATAATCGCCATTCGCGTCAGTAAAAATTCCACGTGAATCATCTAAACCAGTTCCTCCGTAGTACGAAGACCAAATAACTTCTGGATCTAAAACAACTTCACCTACGGTGTTGGAAGGAATTTCAAATTGAATTGAATTTCCTTTCACAATGAAATTTCCCTCAATACTCTTTTCTTGGTTGAAATAAATGGGTTTCGCATCGTTCACTTGGCCCATTTCACCTTTAATTCGAATGCTTCCGTTGGAACACTTCTCCAACTCTTCTGCGCCTTCAACTTGCATCGTAATTTGCTTCGCTGCTTGCGCATTTTCAGCAATGAATTCATACTTCAATCCGCTTTCCGTAATGTACATTCTCCAGTCAACACCCGGATAAACATTCGAAATCAACACTTCTTGAAACGCATTCACTGCATTTGATTTTCCATCTAAAAAATAATTTTCTGTGTATGAAGACTTTTGTAATCCTTTCGCCACAGTACTTGCAGAACATCCCTTCCAATTCACATCTACACGCTCTGCATGCACACCCTCGCTATCATAGCGCTTGAATTGATAGCTTAATCCGTTCTTTCGAACAAATACATCCATTTCAGAAGTCGCGTAGGTAAACAAAACCGACTCGTCAAACTGGCCTTTTTCATTTTTTACTTGCCCCTTATTCTCAATGAAAAAAGTATCATTCGCCAACGCGAAGTTGAAAGAGAATATCGCAATAATTGCTGTAAGAAAAAGCGTGTAAAGTGATTTCATGCGTAGTGTGTTTTGCGTATTACGCTAATGTAAGAATTTGGTTTCAGCAGAACCGAACGTTCATTCGAACCTTACAAACCATGCAATGTTAAATCTACTTTTTTTATCGCGCAACGTCATCCGCAAAGCGGTCATCGCGTAGCGTCATCCGCAAAGTGGTTATCTAAAGATACTCAATCGCTCTGCGTCCAATCGAATCATAATGAAGAGCAGAATCGTAAACGCCATGAGCGAGGATCCACCGTAACTAAAGAAGGGCAGAGGAATACCAATGATAGGCGCCAATCCGAGCACCATTCCAATATTAATAAGCAGATGCATGAATATGATGGCTGCAACGCAATAACCATACACACGAGAAAACTGTGAACGTTGACGTTCTGCCAAGGCCACAAGTCTGTAAATGAGTGCGAAGAATAATAAAATAACAAGTACACTTCCTACAAAGCCCCACTCTTCAGCGACTGCGCTGAAAATAAAATCGGTCCATTGCTCAGGAACATAATTGTTTTGAGTCATAGGTCCTTGATGAAATCCACGTCCCAACAACCCCCCTGACCCTACTGTAATTTTCGCCATTTCAGAATTGTAGGTAGCATCTTCACGCTCTACTGGAAGCGAAAGCATTACATAAATTCTTTCTTTGTGATGCTTTTCAAGCACGTTATCTACAATGTAGTTAATGGAAAATGCAAGGCTAGAAGCTAGAACCAAAGAAATAACGATCACTGAATAGAGCATTCTCCTTGATCGAGGAACAATAAAATTCCGCACAAAAATCAAAGCCAGAATAGCCAGTCCCAATAGCGCAATCAGGAACGTCCAGATGGAACTCATCTCACCGAAATAAGGATAGGTTGTTCGGCCTGCACCAATTACAATACTTAATGTTCCTATGACTACACTGGCAAATCCGGCAATAAGAACATTGCCCGACATTCCTTCGCGATACATTACCAAAATGAAAGCTAGAAAAGTTAGCAATGATCCTACATCGGGTTGTAGTAAAATTAAAAATGCTGGCAATCCAATGATTGCAAACGCCTGAATTCGCGTCCGCAAATTTTTCAATTGCATTCCTGAACTTGAAATAAATTTCGAAAGAAACAATCCCACACCAATCTTCGAAAATTCACTGGGTTGTATTCCGAAATCTCCAATACCAAACCATGCCTTTGCGCCGTTCACTTCCTTTCCAATAACTAAAACAAGCATGAGTAAAAGCACAAAAAATAAGTAGATGTAGACGGCCAATTTATTGAAAACCTCAGCGTCTAGATAGAGAATTACAATGATTAAAAAAACACAAACAGCCATCCAAACGAGTTGCTTGCCATATTCTTCCGAGAAGGTAAACGGACTCGGATGAAGTGGATTATAAGCTGCGCTATAAATGGTGAGCCATCCAAACAAAACCAATGTGCTATAGAGCGCTATAGTGCCCCAGTCGAGTTGTAGATTTTGTTTGTTCGAAGCCATTAATTCAGAATTTTCGCATTCATCATTTGCTCTTCTCTTCCTGTATTCGTTGTGCCGCCTTTCAAGTATTTTTCAATCATTAAACTTGAAATAGGGGCTGCCCAGGTTCCACCAAATCCTGCATATTCAACATAAACCGCCAATGCAATTTTTGGATTTTCCTTCGGAGCGAAACAAACGAACACGCTATGATCTTCGCGTGGTTCGTTTTGAACGGTTCCTGTCTTTCCACAAATAACAATATCAGAAAGTTTAATGCTGTTAGCTGTTCCGCCGGGGCCAACTACTTTTTCCATGGCATTAACCACTGTTTCAAAATATTCCGGTTTCACACCTACATCAACTCGCGTAATATATTCCGTGCGTTGAGAGCCTCCTCTACCTATCTGTTTAACCGTGTGAGGCGGCACATAGAATCCGCGATTGGCAATAATGCAAGCGAGGTTACACATCTGCACAGGATTAATCAAAAGTTCCCCTTCACCAATGGCAATGGAATAAATGGTAGAGAAGTTCCAACCTTCAACGCCGTACTTCTTGTTGTAATACTCGGTTCCTGGAACATTTCCTTTTTTCATTCCGGGAAGGTCGCTTCCTAAATTCGAACCGAAACCTAGTTTTCGAATTTGTTCGTTCCAAATTGAAAGACCCATAGCGGCGTCCTTTGCGCGATTGTTCGGATCTCTATTTGCTTCAACGACACGTTGCAATACACCACGGAAATAAGGGTTACAGGAATGAACGATGGCCATTTCTAAATCATCCATACTGTGTGCGCCGTGACAACCTATAAGGCTTCGGTTACAAGCTATACGCGTGTCTTTGGTAATTGAACCCAATTGCAATGCTGTTAGAGATTGAGCCAATTTGAAAATAGATCCCGGTCTGTATTGAGCTTGTGTAGCACGATTGAACAACGGCTTCAACGGATCTTTTGCTAACGCCGCGAAGTTTTGTCCACGCGCTCTTCCAACCAATAAATTCGGATCGAAAGTGGGGGCAGAAACCAACGCAAGAATTTCACCTGTTGATGGCTCAATGGCAACAATACAACCACGCTTATTCTGCATTAATTTTTCACCATACTTCTGCAATTCCGCGTCAATAGTTGCGTACAAGTCTACTCCCTCTTGAGCTGCGCTATCGAGTTGTCCGTTCGCAACACTGTGTTCAACACCAAGGTTATCGCGATAAACATATTTTATTCCTCGCTTTCCGCGAAGTTCTTTTTCATATGATTTTTCAATTCCATTCAAGCCAATGTAGTCGCCCTT
>JBJOPP010000106.1:0-5453 GCA_046050685.1 Bacteroidota bacterium | reverse complement strand
TTTATTTTCAGTTTTTTTATCGCTGGTAGCTTTATCATCATTTGGTCAAGCCACGTCGGCTACAGCATTGGCAATTACTCCAGGTAATTACTTATTGAATGCAGTCGGTTATACACCTATTGCAGCAACCAGTCAATGCCTTGTTACCACAACTGCTCAAACCACCTCAACTTGCACACCAACGGCCCCTACAAAAGCGTGTTGGTTTAAATTCACCGTTCCAGCGGGAACGATGTCAGCCGCGGTAAAGATTACGGTTGTCCCAACAGGATTCAATGCATCGATAGATTTTTATGCCGGTACTGCAGCAGCACCAATTTATAAGGAATGTGTGAACGCGGGTGGTTCTGGTGTAACTGAGACACTGAAAACAACTTGGGCTAACAATCCTGTAAATCCAGGAACAGAATATTACTTTCGCGTTGGTTCTACGGCGAATGCTGCTTCGTGCTTCACCGTTAAGGTAGAATATTATCCAACCGCGCAACTTCTAACGTCTCCAAATCCAGCCCCAGATGCGGGTTTGGTGGGTTACCGAACGAATAACTTTGCAATAAGAAATAACCCATCCATTGTTGCTCAAAATAATTTAGTGACATCCACTCGTTTCAGATTCGTGGATCAAGCTAACCCAACAGGACCGGCTTGCTTAGGGAATACGGGCGCTTCGAATGCTTCGCAAATGTATTTGTACAATTTTCCATGCATCTGTTACGGAAAAACGTATGATACCTATATCGAAATTCAGATGGATGGAATCTGGTGTGGTGAAGGTCCTGTGCGAACACTCGCCATGGAGGCCTATCCGAATAATACCATTAGCAATGCACCATGCGCAACTCTAACCTTGTTAGGAGGCGTTTTGAATTCAACATTTTTAGGTTCGACGGCGATTACTGAATGGGAATTTTCGTTGGCCGGAAATGTAGTTGCCACCACACAATCGTTACCTGGAATAACAACCTTGAATTTGAATATTGCGGCATTGTCTTGCCTTCGTTATAACCGAATTTATTCTGTTCGAATTCGCATGAATTATTGCAATGTGTGGGGACAGTGGAGCGCACCTTATTGTTTGATTACTGCGCCGATTCCATACTTAACAGTAACAGGACCACCGCCGGCTTATGCAAATATTTGCAACACCACTGTTTCACCTTATACCATAGTGTATTCGCAATTCACCCAAGGTGCTAACCAATACATCTGGCAAATTGCCCAAGTGAATCCTGCAGCACCGCAAACACCTATCGCTCCGGCTATTGTTTCAACAACAGCAGTTGAAGTTTTAATGTTGAATCAATTCGCCCTAACTCCAGGAAATTCTTATCGCATTGGGGTGAAGCCAAAGCTAACGTCCTGCAATTCACCGCAAGAAGGAGATTACGGTCCGTTTTGCGTAGTAACCATAGGTGCTGTAGCTGCTCCAAACAATCCAAGCTCGCTTGAATTGGTTAACGAAGAAATGCAAACTGAAAGAAATGCATCCGATATAATGGAAGTAGATCAGCAAGGAAACGTTGCAGTTATTTCGTTCCAAGGCATTGAAGAGAAAATGGCTACCATTCGAATTACAGATGAGCGTGCTTTAGGAAAAGGAATGATACAGTTGGTTGGAATGAACGGTCAAATGTTGTTCTCGAATGATGTGTTTATTGAGTCAATGGATCAACTGGTTCAGGTTCCATTGCCTTCGAATGTCGCTTCAGGATTGTATATGATTTCTTTCAGAACGCAAGGACACACCGTTACAGAGAAGTTCTGGGTGAGATAGACAAACTTCGGGGCGAATGATTATTCGCATAAATTCGGGGCGAATAATCAGGAGTTAGGACGAATAATCATTCGCCCTTAAGGTTTTCCTTAATTTCTTGCATGAATTCTGAGGCGAAAACGAAGTTGTTCAACGCGACATTTTCGGACTTCAGTAGTTCGTGTTTATCGCCTTGCCACTCAACTCTTCCTCCACTGATAAAATTTATTCTGTCACCAATTTCCATCACAGAATTCATATCGTGACTTACCACAATGGTTGTAGAGCCAAGATCGTAAGTAATGGTGCGAATGAGGTTGTCAATGACAATAGAAGTTTCAGGATCTAAACCCGAGTTGGGTTCGTCTACAAATAAGAACTTTGGATTCATGATTATCGCACGAGCAATACCCGTTCGTTTTTTCATACCACCGGAAAGTTCAGCAGGATATAAATTGTTTTTCCCAACTAAGTTCACACGCTCCAGGCATTCATTCACTTTCTGAAGCTTTTCATTGTAACTTAAATTGCTATACATGGTGAGAGGAAACATTACATTTTCCTCAACAGTCATTGAATCGAATAGGGCAGCACCTTGAAACAACATTCCCACCTCTTGACGAATGGCCTTGTGCTGGTCTTCGTCCATATTCAAAAAGTCTACACCGTCATAGAGAATGATACCTTCATTGGGCTCAAGAAGTCCAACCATGCATTTCAGTAAAACGCTTTTTCCTTGTCCACTTCGACCTATAATAAAATTTACTTTTCCGGGAAGGAAGTCAATGGAAATATCGGTAAGAACCTTCGTTTCCTTGAATGATTTTGAAACGTTTTGAACCTGAATCACAGCAGTAAAATTTGAGTGAGCAAATAATTCGCAACCATTACGGCAACCATGCTGTAAACCACTCCTTTCGTACTAGACTTACCAACCTCTAACGCTCCACCACTGGCGTAATAGCCGTGATATGCAGGAATAGTTGAAAGTATAAAGGCGAAGAAAACTGTTTTAATGAGTGAATAAATAATTCCGTAGCTATCGAAATCGTATTGAATTCCGTAGACAAAATCGTTGAGTGAAACGGCTTTGCTCATTGTGCCAACAATGGCCCCCGAGCAAATTCCAACGCTCATTGCCATCAGGACTAAAAACGGAAACATAAGGGTTGAAGCAATTAACTTCGGTAGAATCAAATAACTCGCAGAATTCACACCCATAATGTCAAGGGCATCTATCTGCTCTGAAATACGCATGGTGCCAATTTCTGAGGCAATGTTACTTCCAACCTTTCCTGCCAAAACAAGAGCAACAATGGTGGAAGAAAACTCGTAAATCATGGTTTGTCTGGTGGTGTATCCAACGGTCCATTTCGGAATCCAACCACTCTCGATATTTGCTGCTGTTTGTAAGGTTACAACGGCACCCATGAAGAAAGAAAGTAGGGCTACAATTCCAACAGACTGAACCCCAATTTTGATCATTTCATCGGTAATCAAAGGACCGTAAACTTTCTTTTTTTCAGCGCGAGAAAACACTCTGCGCATGAGCAAAAAATAGCGTCCAAAATTTCCTAAGATTCCTGTCATGATTTAAACTTAGGCCGAAGGTAGTTTATTTTTTTTGAGTGTAATAATTTTTCAATCGATAGCTATTCTTCCATGATATTCTGTATTTTCGATGCATGAAGAAATTATTCTATTTGTTCGTTGCAGCGATTATAGTTGTTGGTGTTGCTTCGTGTAACAATCCGAAACGCGCTATGAAACGCGCACACAAAAATTGCAATTGCCCAACTTGGGATTAAGGATATAACGGCATGGCTAAATCCAATGATTTAGAGACTGCGTTAACTCCTTTCTTACCCGGTGGTTCAGTAGTGAAGGTGTGTGAAATGCTACGTGCTTATCCGCATGACTTGGTTATAACCAAAGGTCGGAGCACGAAGCATGGCGATTTTCGTTATGCACCCGGTGAACGCTACAAGATTACGGTGAATCACAACCTTAATCGCTACGCTTTTTTGATTACCCTCATGCACGAATTGGCTCATTTGATTTGTCACGTTCGACACGGTCATTATGTAAAACCTCACGGTGCAGAATGGAAGCAATGTTTCAAAGAAACACTAGCACCTTTTGTGAATGTGAATTTATTTCCACTCGATTTAGAAAAGGCTATTCAGCGTTATTTAAGTAATCCGGCCGCTGCTACCTGCAGTGATGTAGATCTTTCGAAAACCTTGGCGCAATACGATCGCGCGAGTCATGAGAATATTATTATGGTCGATGATCTTCCGGATGGAGCGAAGTTTTTATATGGAAAGGACCGAAGAGAATTCGTCCGACTCAATAAACGCCGTCAACGCATTTTATGCAAGGAAGTGAAAACGGGAAGTGACTATTTATTTTCGCCGCTCACTAAAATTTGGAAGCTTTAATTAAGCTTTCTTTCTTCGTTGAATTTCTTTTTCGATTAAGGACAACTCACGACCTGTTTGTCCCTTCACAGATGTGTTCTCTTGCGCTCTGCGCAAAAGATACGGCATTACTTCTTTGATAGGTCCGTAGGGAAGGTATTTCGCGACGTTGTATTTCGCGTGACTGAGGTTGTAGCTAATGTGATCGCTCATGCCGAACAATTGCGCGAAATAGATGCGTTTGTCGTTGCTAGCAATTCCACGCGCATTCATTTTTTCCACTAGCATAGCAGAACTCTCTTCGTTGTGCGAACCGCAGCAAATAGCAATTTCTTCAATATGATCTAAACAATAGTCGACCGCTAAATTGAAATCGCGATCTGTATTTTCTTTGGTCGATTGAATGGGATCTACATATCCCATTTCAGCTGCGCGCTTGCGTTCTTTTTCCATGTATGCGCCACGAACCAATTTCACCGCAGTCTTGGCGCCTTTCTCGCTCAAACGCGCATGCATGGCTTTTAAATAGGCAAGGCGATCGTGTCTGTAAAGTTGAACCGTATTGTAAACGATGAAATCTTTTTGGTTGAATTGAACCATCATGCTTTCAGTAAGTTCATCTATCGCATCTTGAATCCAAGAGTCTTCCGCATCGATAAATAACGAAACATTTTTCTTGTGCGCACGCTCGCAAATGCTGAATACACGTCCAACAGCGCGTTCCCATTCGGCCTCTTCATTCGAAGAAAGTGCTTGCTTTGCATTTACCTTTTCCAGCAATGAAAAACGACAAATACCCGTTACCTTGAAAACGCTGAAAGGAATATCGTTGTTGTTCTCTGCCGCATCAATGGTGCGTTTGATTTCTTCCGCCGTGAAGTCAAAGTCTTTTTCATTTTCCTTTCCTTCCACACTGTAATCGAGAATGGAACCAATGCCGCTTTTCGCAAGATGATGTGCAGCCTTTTTACTTTCCGAGATATTCACACCTCCGCAGAATTGAGAGAAAATATTTTTCTTAATGGCCCATCCGATAGGAATTCCAAGTCCAACCGCTAGGTTGGTCAACGCGCCACCCATCTTCACCAAAGAAGGAGAAGCAATTAGTTTGAAGAGCCAAAATGAACGCTTCAATTGGCCGTTGTTTTTATGTTGAAACGCTACTGCGGTATTTTCGAAATTTACATTGCTCATTGCTGCAAAGATATTGGTCTTGGTTGGTTTTTCATTCTGATTTTATTCGGTTCCATCGTATCTTTCGGCCACAAATTAAATGTTAT
>JBJOPP010000105.1:0-6014 GCA_046050685.1 Bacteroidota bacterium | reverse complement strand
CAGTTCGCTTTTCGTTCATACATGAAAGATCAATGCAAAGGATTTCGCGATTTATTTCATCACTTGCCTGCAAACAATGTGGGTTGGAAAAACCGCTTCTTGAATTACTACAGCAGCTACTCAACAAAAGAGCTTTTCGAATATGCACAATAAGTGGTGAGGAAGTCTTGTTCTTGAAAAATGAGACTCTTCGCTTCTATGTGTATTTTTGAAGTATGTTGAAACTGTTGCGTCGGAATATACTTCTTGCCTTGCTCCTTTTGATTGGCGTATCTGCATCTGCTCAAAAAGATATGTTTGGGCTAGACAGCGTTCAAACCAAATTGGTGAACAACAAGGGAATTGGCCCAGATTATTTATTGGGTGTTCGCAACATGCGCGTAGTACTTCACGATATCTTATATCGCGGTGGTTCAAATAATTTTTATCGAAGAGAAAACGAACCAAAGACCTACAACTCGCATCCTCTTCCCCCCTGGGGAATAAACAACTTGCGTCAAGCAGGTTTTGGCGGGGCTATATATCTCTACTCAAAATATTTCGAAGCTGATTATCCAGAACCTGTTTTGGATTCTCTATTTGATCTTGGGTTCAACTACAGCTGTCAACCCGATCTTAATCGAGATGTCGTATTCACTTTTTTCGAAGAGATAAACACCCTAATTCAATCCGAAAAAAAAGAGCCTTTATATATCCATTGCTGGAACGGTTGGCACCAAAGCGGAATGCTTAGTGCTTTTACACTTATGCAATTTTGCGGACTGAACAATCAGCAGGCATTGAAATATTGGGAACAGAACACAGACGGAGCTTTCAAAGGATATCCGCATGTAAAATCTGAAATCTTAAAATTCAAGCCTTTCGAAGAATTCAAAACTGACTCTATCACTCGCTCACGCATTTGTCCTTGTATGAGTGAATCCATTCTTAAAACCAAAGAGGTTCAGCGTTTGGCAGATGTTCAACACGAGGACGATTCCGGACAAAAGGAAAACATGGAAGTTCGCGATGAAAAGCTTCCTGTAGAACTTCAAACACACATTCACACCGTTAAATCGGGCGAGACGCTATTCTTCATTGCAGAGAGAGAACATACAACCGTTAAAACGCTTTGTCGTGAAAACAACATTCACGAAACAAGCGTCATTCGTGTAGGTCAAAAACTGATTGTTCCTGGGCCTAAGCATACTTCTCTAGGAAACACCGAAATTCCGCTAGAATTACAAATTCAAAAATATCACAAGGTTAAATCGGGAGACACACTCTCGGGAATAGCCATAAAGCATCACACCACCGTTGCAAAGATTTGCAAACTCAACAATTTCAAGCCAACGAAAACGCTTCAAATTGGCGAGAAAATTCGCGTGCATTAAAACGGACTATCATCTTCGTCGAGAGGTTTAATAACAGGATTAGACTTGTTGTAAAACTGACTGTGAGTGGAATGATAGTAAACCAACTCTTCTTCATCGCGCACTCGTGCATCAGCAGTAATCGCAACACCTGAAGCAAATAAGAAATCTGGACGGAAGTAATCGTTCTTCATCCACGCATTAATGTCCTTTCTAACCATGAATACCCGATTGGTGTAATGCTCCATCAGATTCCAATTGAAAACGCTTAGCAATGAAGGGAATTTTCCGTAGGAATAATCAATCATATCGCAAGTTGTTGCGGCAACAATTAGTGCTCCTCGTTCCATCCCTAGCATTTCATTCTTGATTCCACCTAAAAACATTTTCATGAGCTCTGGAGAGAGCTTTCCTTCGTTGTAGTTGTATGTAATCTTATCGACGATAATAAGTCCTTTTGGATGCTTGTCACGAAACTTCAAAATACCTTCCATCGCATAGTGCAATTCTGGTTCTTTGAACTCTTGAAAATACAAGGGCTTGTTATGCAGATCTTCAAGATATTTCAAGCACAATGAATCCCAATATAAAACATCATTGGTTACTTCATGAAAGGAAGGAATGACTTCTTTCGCGCGTTGCAGCATAATCTTGTACATGAACAACTCAGGAGAAATATCTGAGCTTGCGTATAGCACCGGTGTTCCCTCATCCACGTTCAATAGTGCTATCTGCAGCGCCATACTTGTGCTGCCCGAATGTTTGTTAGCGACCAATACTGAAATCTCTTGCGAACGAATACCACCGTTCTTATCCCACAAATCAATTCCCGTAGGAAAAGAAACAACCTGATTGTTTTCGTTCTGCTCAATTTTACGCAGCGAGTGCGTCATTAATTTCGACCAATTAAACATGCAATTCTTTTTCGCAAATTGAAGGTCAAATTGCCTTCGGTTTTGAAATGTTGAAAACTAAAAAAGGGAGCTTTCGCTCCCTTTTCATTCCAGATAAAAAATCTTATTTCAACTCAGTTGCCTTTTCAGGTTGTCCTGATTTTCTGTAACATTCTTGAAGTACTTTCTTCAAAGATGCTTGTGTTGGTTCTTGCTCGTAACAAACTTTAAAATGTTCTGCAGCCTTTGCAAAAACAACCTTTGTTTCAGCTTTACATGCATCGAAACGAGCTGTTTCTCTTGGAGGAATAGCGTCACACACTTTAAATTTCTCTACGCCTTGGTTGTAACTCATTACAGCTAAGTTGTAATGTGCGTCGAAATAGGTTGGATTCAATTCCAATGCTCTGTTGTATACCTTTTCAGCTTCAACAGGATTATTGTTCTTTTCATAAGTAACTCCCAATACGAACAACACACTTTCATTCTTTGGATCTGCTTCAGCAAGAGCGATAAGAACATCGTGCGCTTTTTGGTAGTCTTTATCTTCAATATAAATATTCACCTCAGCCGTTAAGATAGAAGAGTTCTTAGGGTACTTAGAGCGAGCCTCGCCTAAGATCTTAATAGCTTCTTCCTTTCTTCCTGCTTTTACAAGCATATTTCCTATGCGTGAATAGCAATCTGCTGCTTGATAGTTCAAGTTCGCACAAGTAGTAAACTTCGCAACCGCTTTGTCTACATTACCGCAAGCCTCATGACAAATACCCGCGTAGTATACGTAGATTGTGTCTGTTACTCCGAAAAGTGTACTGGTCGAAATCAGGTTTTCATAATGAACAGATGCACCGCAAGTATTGCTTGCCTTATAAGCTGCAATAGCCTTCCCTTCTTCAATACGACGAGCATTGTCTACAACAGCACCAATTTCCATCACATAATCTTTGCTCATTTCTAGAGCCTTCGTATATGATGCAACTGCTTCGTTGAACGAGTTCGCATATTTCATGCTTAGAACACTATCCATTGCAATGTTCATGTAGATGTCTCCTCTGAATCTCCAGTACTTTTCTTTTCCTGTAGCCTTTGGATTAGCCGACGCCTCGTTGATGTAACCTAGCGCTTCTTCAAACTTTCCGTCTTTGTTGGCGTTGAAGGCACTTGTTACTTCGGGTTGTGCGAAGGCTGCAAACGATGACAGAACAGTCGCGAATAGGATAAACGTTTTTTTCATGATATTGGTTTTACATTTTTCTCCTTGACAACGTTAGTGCCAAAAGGATTTCATTGCAATTTATTCTTCTCCTCCTTCAGTTGGTGCAGTTGCTTCACCTTCGGCTGCGTTTTCCTCGCCTTCGGTAGATTCCTCTTCATTTTCGTCGCGAATAACAGCACAAACCGCCGCTATCTCATCGTTTCCACGAAGGTTAATTAACTTCACTCCCTGAGTATTTCTACCCATTACACGCAATGCTTCAACACTTAAACGAATCGCTATTCCTGATTTATTAATAATCATGAAATCGAATTCATTGTCTACTGAAAGTATCGCGCACAACGGTCCGGTCTTATCGGTAATGTTAATGGTCTTCACCCCTTTTCCTCCGCGATTGGTTACACGGTAATCTTCAAGTGAAGAGCGCTTTCCAAATCCTTTGTCAGATACCACCAAGATATCGCTGTTCGGATCGTCTACGCAAACCATTCCAATTACTTCGTCGGTTGCGCTTGCCAATGAAACGGCCTTCACACCTTGAGCAGTTCTTCCAACGGCACGAACCTTCACTTCAGGGAAACGAATGGCTTTACCTTCTTTCGTACCCATAATGATTTCGCTCGCTCCGGTAGTCAAACGCGCTTGTAACAACTCATCGCCATCTACAATAGTAATTGCATTGATACCTGAAGAACGTGGTCTGCTGTATGCCTCTAATGAAGTCTTTTTGATCAATCCTTGCTTCGTACAAAGAATAACGAAGTTCGACTTTAAGTTTTCTGCATTATTCAAATCCTTCACTGGGATGTAAGCCAAGACTTTGTCGTCTTGCTCGATTTGAATCATGTTTTGAATCGCACGTCCTTTAGCTGTCTTTCCTCCTTCCGGAATTTCAAACACACGCATCCAGAAACATCTTCCTTTCATGGTGAAGATCAAAAGGTAATCGTGGTTTGTCGCCGTGAAAATGTGCTCTACGAAATCTTCTTGACGTGCTGATGTTCCTTTGGCACCTACTCCACCGCGGCTTTGTGTGCGGTACTCGTTCAAGTTTGTACGCTTGATGTATCCTGCGTGCGTGATGGTTACCACCATTGCTTCATCAGGAATCATATCTTCAATGCTCAAGTCAGCTGAAGAGAATTCAATGATCGAACGACGCTCGTCGCCGAATTTCTCTTTCAAATGCGTTAACTCATCTTTAATGATTTGCATACGCAACTCCTCGCTGTCCAAAATCGCACGAAGACGAGTAATCAACGCCATCAATTCAGCATGCTCAGCACGAATCTTATCGCGTTCCAATCCTGTAAGACGTTGTAAACGCATTTCAAGAATTGCCTTTGCTTGAATCTCTGACAATCCGAATTGTTGAATCAATCCGTCTTTCGCTTCGTCTGGCGTTTGTGACTTTCTAATTAAAGCAATAACTGCATCGATATTATCCAATGCAATCAAATAACCTTCTAAAATGTGCGCGCGCTCTTCAGCCTTGCGTAATTCGAATTTCGTTCTACGCGTAACCACTTCATGGCGGTGCTCTACATAGTGACGAATGATATCTTTCAAGTTCAACACTTCAGGTCTTCCGTTAACCAACGCAATGTTGTTTACAGAGAATGAAGTTTGAAGTCCTGTGTATTTGTAAAGGTTGTTCAACACAACGTTTGAAATCGCATCGCGCTTCAATTCATAAACAACACGAACTCCATTTCTATCTGATTCATCGCGGATTTCAGCGATGCCTTCAATCTTTCCTTCAGTCACCAATTCCCAAGTGCGCTTCACCATATCCGCCTTGTTGATCTGGTATGGAACCTGTTCAACAATGATACACTCGTGATTTGCAACTTCTTCAATACGCGCTTTCGCACGAATAACAACACGACCTCTTCCTGTTTCGTAAGCCGACTTCACACCTTCCAATCCGTGGATTACACCACCCGTTGGGAAGTCAGGAGCTTTGATGTGTTGCATCAACTCTTCAGTCGTAATATCACGATTATCGATATAAGCTGCGATACCATCACAAACTTCTGTCAAGTTATGCGGAGCCATATTGGTAGCCATACCTACTGCGATACCGCTTACTCCGTTCAACAATAGGTTCGGAACTTTCGCTGGCATAACGCGAGGTTCTTCCAACGAATCGTCGAAGTTCGCTTGCCAGTCTACAGTGTCTTTATCTAAATCTTCCAATAGCTCTTCAGCCAACTTACGCAAGCGCGCCTCAGTGTAACGCATAGCAGCCGCGTTGTCACCGTCCATCGAACCGAAGTTACCTTGTCCGTCTACCAATGGGTAGCGAAGAGACCAAGGCTGAGCCATACGCACCATGGTTTCGTATACCGCTGAGTCACCGTGTGGGTGATACTTACCCAGAACCTCACCGACAATACGTGCAGACTTTTTGTATGGTCTGTTCGACAACATTCCCAAGTCAAGCATTCCATACAACACGCGTCTGTGAACAGGTTTCAATCCATCACGAACGTCTGGTAATGCTCTACTCACAATCACCGACATCGAATAATCGATGTAGGCCGATTTCAT
>JBJOPP010000104.1:0-5946 GCA_046050685.1 Bacteroidota bacterium | reverse complement strand
ACCATCGATGTGGTTGTTACCGTAGTTACGCTCACGTGGATTGCTGTAATCGTCGCCCACCATGGTGCGTGGATTGAAATCTACGTTGTAAGAATACTCCAATTGCGTGCTGTAATATCCAGAATACTCTTCCAAGTTAATTCCGCGCATCATAATGTTCAACACCATTCCTTTTGCTGCTTTGGCTGCATCGTCGGTTGGTTCATAAGCAGCCAATTGCTCTGCAGTGAAATCGTTACCCAATGCCATGGCCAAAATTTCTTTATTCGCTTTGAATGTTGTTAAGAAAGCATTGAACTGAGCCGCTTCTTCTTTCACCTGACCTACTCTTTGCTCATATTCAGCTTTAATCTTTTCGTATTTCGCGAAGTCAGCTTTATCAGCCGCCGGAATTGAAGCCGCATCTTTTCCTTCAAAACGCTTTTTCAATCCACCGTATACACGAGTGAACTCTAAATTGTCTTGCTTCACATCGCCGCCTTTTCCACCAATGAAACTCCATCCGTGAACGTCGTCTACATATCCGTTCTTATCATCATCAATTCCGTTGTTTGCAATCTCGCCTTTGTTGGTCCATATGTTTGCATTTAGATCTTTGTGAAAAGTCTCCGATCCGCTATCAATAATTGCAACTACTACTGGTGTAGCAGTCTTTCCTTTTTCAGCCATGTAAGCATGTGCCTTTACAGCGCTCACTCCAGGAAGCCCGTCAGTGGCCATGTCTGCATGTTGCCACTGTGTTTTAATGTCTGCGTTTTGAGCAGTAACCGCGAACGGTATAAATAAAGCCGAGAAAACAAAAGAAGCGATTCCTTTCGAGATGAAAGAATTTTGCTTCGAATTCAAAATTGGTTTGTTCATATGTGTTTAGTTGATGTTGCGAAATAAGGAAAGAAACTTCGGATTATTGCTTCATAATATAAAAAAATATGTCATTTCCATCAGATCTAGAAATTGCACAAGCGTGCAAGATGAAGCACATCAATGAAATTGCTTCGAAGCTGAACATAGATATCGACGATCTTGAGCATTACGGCAAGCACAAAGCAAAGCTTCCCTTGCATTTGATCAACGAAGAAAAAGTTAAGCAAGCCAAACTTATTTTGGTTACTGCTGTTACGCCTACCCCAGCCGGAGAAGGAAAGACAACCACTTCAATCGGATTGAATGAAGGGTTGAATAAATTAGGAAAGAAAGCTGTTGTTGTTCTTCGTGAACCTTCATTGGGTCCTGTTTTCGGGATCAAAGGTGGTGCAGCAGGTGGCGGATACGCGCAAGTGGTTCCGATGGAAGACATCAACCTTCACTTCACCGGAGACTTCGCCGCTATTGAAAAAGCGAACAACTTACTTTCAGCATTAATAGACAACAACCTTCAGAATAAACAAGGAAATCTTGGCTTAGATCCAAGACTTATTTATTGGAAGCGCGTAATGGACATGAACGACCGTTCGTTGCGTAACATTACCATTGGCTTAGGTGGAACCGGAAACGGTATTCCTCGTCAAGATGGTTTCAACATTACCCCTGCTTCTGAAGTCATGGCTATTCTTTGCATGAGCAAAGACCGCGAAGACTTGAAAAAGAAATTAGGAAACATCTTCGTTGGATTCACTTACGATCGCAAGCCAATCTATGCACGTGATTTGAAGGCGGAAGGTGCTATGGCACTTCTTCTGAAAGATGCTATTATGCCGAACTTGGTTCAAACATTAGAGGGCAATCCTGCCATCCTACACGGAGGACCATTCGCAAACATTGCGCAAGGAACCAACACCATTATGGCTACGAAGATGGGAATGTCTTTGGCCGATTATGTTGTGACTGAAGCAGGTTTCGGTGCTGACTTAGGCGCAGAAAAATTCATGCACATCAAGTGCGGCGCTGCTGGAATTGCTCCAGATGCCATTGTACTTGTTGCAACGGTTCGCGCACTGCGTCACCACGGTGGTGCGAAGAAAGAAGAGTACAACACGGCAAGTATGGAACGCGTAGGCAACGGTTTCGCGAACCTCGAGAAGCATATTGAAAACTGTAAGAAGTTCGGTATTACTCCAGTTGTCGCGTTGAACCACTTCCCTACCGATTCTCAAGAAGAGATTGATCTTGTAATTGCGAAATGCGCTACAATGGGTGTTAAAGCAGTTGTTGCAAAAGGTTTCTCTGAAGGTGGAAGCGGAATGATGGGATTGGGAGAAGCGGTGTTGGATGTGATTGAAAACGGAAACAACGAGTTTCGAAGACTCTATTCTAACGATCAACCCGTTAAAGAAAAAATTGAAATCATTGCGAAAGAAATCTACGGAGCAGAGCGTGTGAACTACACGAAGGAAGCGGAAGGAAATCTTCGTACAATAGAAAAATTAGGCATCGCGAACTTCCCAATTTGTATGGCGAAGACGCAAAAGTCATTCAGCGATGACGAATCGAAGATTGGTCGTCCAACAGGATTCACCATCACGGTTCGTGAGTTCGAATACGCAGTAGGTGCTGGATTCATTATTCCTATTTTGGGTGAAATGATGCGTATGCCCGGATTGCCTGCAGTTCCTGCAAGCGAGCATATGGACATTGATAACAACGGTGTAATCACAGGATTGTCTTAAATCATGAAGGCTTCTTTAAACTACCAAGCATTGAAGAACGGGCAACCGGTCTCCGATGCCTTGGTGGTTGAAGTGCCAGTTCAATTATTTATTGAAGGTGAACCGCTAACGGTTTCCATGTGCACGCCTACTCACATTCGTGAATGGGCTTTTGGAATTTTATTTACGGAAGGAGTTATTCGTTCAGCCGAGCAAGTCCTTTCTTATTCTGAAGAAGAAGTCGATCATCAAATAACCATTCGAGTTTCTTTGAATAATGCCACACAGGCCATCACGAACAAACGTTCGTTGCTTAGTGTGTCTGCTTGTGGGATTTGTGGAAAGACGGCGTTTGAGCCGGCTACGCGGAGCGATGACGAACTTCGTTCGATGACACCAAGTGATGACGAACTACGTTCGATGACGCTACGCGATGACCGCAAAGCGGATGACGAGCAGAGCTCGATGACACTTCGTGAGGATATTGCGAAAATGATGGTTCAGTTGCGAGAGGTGCAAACGTTGTTTGAAGAGACGGGCGGATGCCATGCTGCTGGGGTATTCAACAAGAATCAAGAATTGCTCTTCGCAAGCGAAGACATTGGACGACACAATGCCGTGGATAAAGTTGTTGGTTCATTGGTTATTCACCAACAACTTCGAGAAGCAAAATATTTAATGGTCAGCGGAAGAGTGTCGTATGAAATTGTTGCGAAGTGCTTCGCGGCTGGAATACCCAATCTTGCGGCTGTCTCTTCTCCATCTTCTTTAGCGGTAGACTACGCAAAAGAATTAGGTATATCACTCTTCGCGTTCTGCAGAGAGAATCGCATTACACGATATGCTTAAATAAAAATGCCCCTTCCGAAGAAGAGGCATTTCGATGAATAACGAATTATTCTTATTTCTTAGCATACACTTTTAACAAAGTGATATCGAAAATCAATGTTGAATACGGAGGAATTGGTCCTTGATCCATATCGCGATAAGCCAATGAAGAAGGGATGAACAAACGAATCTTTCCACCTTCTTTAACCTTTTGTAATCCTTCTGTGAATCCTGGGATTAAACCTCCCAAGTTGAAAGTTACAGGCTTTCCAGCTTCTGAAGAATCGAATACAGTTCCGTTGGTTAATTTTCCAACATATTCCACTTGAACTGAATCTTGCTCTGTTGCATAAGCACCAGTTCCTTCTTGTGTAACCATGTACATCAATCCAGACTCTGCTACTTGAATACCAGGAGTATTCTTCTTGATAGAATCGATAACTGCAGTTTCATTTGATTTAACTGAAGCCAATTTCGCTTTTTCACGACGTTGGAAATAGTTATCTAAGAACATTTGCGCCTCTTCCATTTCCATACCAGCAGCTCCGTTAGCAGCCTTTTCGAAAATGTTGTAGTTAATCAATGAGTCAATTTCCATGCGGTGCATGTTCTCACCAATCGCCAATCCCAATGCAAATGAAAGACTATCGTTTGTTGAAGTCAAAGTAACCGCGCCATGAGCTTCACCACCATTGCCCTTCTCAGAAATATGCGGAGCAATTACTAAAGCAACGATAGACATTAACTTAATTAAGATGTTCATTGAAGGACCAGATGTGTCTTTGAAAGGATCACCTACAGTATCTCCCGTTACAGAAGCTTTGTGTGGTTCAGACTTTTTGTAGAACATCTCACCGTTGATCTCAACACCTTTCTCGAATGACTTCTTCGCGTTGTCCCATGCACCGCCTGCGTTTGATTGGAACATTCCCATCAATACACCCGATACAGTAACACCCGCTAACAAACCACCCAATACTTCAGGGCCGAAGATGAATCCAACAATAACTGGAGTAATCAATGCAATAGCACCTGGAGCAATCATCTCACGAATAGACGCTTCAGTAGAAATAGCTACACACTTTTCGTATTCTGGCTTCGCTTTGTATTCCATGATACCTGGAATCTCGCGGAACTGACGACGAACTTCGTTTACCATATCCATAGCCGCACGTCCAACAGCTGCAATAGCCAAAGACGAGAAGATGAATGGAATCATTCCACCTACAAACAATCCAGCCAATACCGGCGCTTTGTAAATGTCAATCGCATCAATACCTGCAATTCCCACGAAAGCTGCGAACAATGCCAATGAAGTCAATGCTGCAGATGCAATAGCGAATCCTTTACCTGTTGCTGCAGTTGTGTTACCAACAGCATCTAGATTATCAGTACGGTGACGAACTTCTTCTGGAAGTTGGCTCATTTCAGCAATACCACCCGCGTTGTCTGCGATTGGACCGAATGCATCGATTGCCAATTGCATAGCTGTTGTTGCCATCATACCTGCAGCTGCAATAGCCACACCGTATAAACCAGCGAACTCATAAGAACCATAAATACCAGCAGCCAATACTAAGATTGGAAGAACTGTAGATTCCATACCTACCGACAAACCACCAATGATGTTGGTCGCGTGTCCAGTTGCAGATTGCTTAATGATTGACATTACCGGACGCTTACCCATAGCAGTGTAATACTCAGTGATGATGCTCATTAATGCACCAACAACCAAACCTACCATAATTGCCCAGAACACACCCATTTTAGTTACGTTCACTCCACGAGCAGAGTCAGTCCAATTCATTGTTTCAGGCAACATCCATTGAACAATAAAGAACGAAGCAATAGCTGTAAGAATGATACTTGACCAGTTACCTAAGTTCAATGCGTTTTGTACATTACCCAATTCATCTTTCACACGAACGAACATCATACCGATGATTGAGAAAACAATTCCTAAACCAGCGATAAGCATTGGCAATAAGATTGGAGCAATTCCACCGAAATCATCTTTCGAAATCAACTCTCTTCCCAATACCATTGTTGCTAAGATCGTCGCAACGTAAGAACCGAACAAGTCAGCTCCCATACCCGCAACGTCACCTACGTTATCACCTACGTTATCTGCAATTGTTGCTGGGTTACGAACGTCATCTTCAGGAATTCCTGCTTCAACCTTTCCAACCAAGTCAGCTCCAACGTCAGCAGCTTTGGTATAAATACCACCACCAACACGAGCAAACAATGCAATAGATTCAGCACCTAAAGAGAATCCCGCAAGAACCTCCAATGCTTTTTCCATTTCCACTCCGTTAACGCTTGCACCTACAGACTTAACGTAGATGGTGTATAACAAAATGAACAATGAACCCAATCCTATTACAGCCAAACCAGCAACACCAAGACCCATTACAGATCCACCTGTGAAACTAACTTTCAAAGCTTTTGATAAGCTTGTGCGCGCAGCTTGTGTTGTACGAACATTCGCTTTAGTAGCGATGTTCATTCCAATGTATCCTGCCAATGCAGA
>JBJOPP010000103.1:0-2511 GCA_046050685.1 Bacteroidota bacterium | reverse complement strand
GATGAGGGTGACGAAAGTCTTTTGCACACGGCCTTACGTGAATTGCATGAGGAAGTTGGACTTCAACTTTCAACCGAAAAAAAATATTTTGTGTTGAATGAAATCTTCATTCCGCCGAGTCGCATGCTGGTTCAGCCGTTTGCGACGGTGCTGGAAGAAGAGCCTATTTTCATTCCGAAGGAAGACGAAGTTGCGGCCTTGGTTCCAATTCCTCTTTCTCATTTCGGAGCGAACATGAAAACCGAAAAGATGGAGATCTTCATGCCGCATATTCAGCAGACAAAGACGGTACCTGCCATTCGTTATGAAGACTATTTCATTTGGGGAGCTACGGCGATGATGCTTTTCGAGTTACGTGATCGACTTGATTTAAAAAATAAATACAAATAAATGAACCGACCTGTGCATTATCTGTACAGCGGCATGAAAACCCATTCTTTTGGCACTATTCAACAAACATAAAACGTATACTCAATTCAAGGACGAAGAGCTTATGCCGCTGATTGCGGCCGGCAACGAGCGCGCCTTTGAAGAACTATACACCCGTTACAGCCGGCCGATACATTCTTACTTCTTTCGCATGCTGCGAAAAGACAAAGAAGTTGCGGCAGACTTTACCCAAGAGCTCTTTAGCAAAGTCTTTCGTCATGCCGAAGGCTTCGATGTGAAGCGAAATTTCAAGACGTGGCTCTACAGCATGGCACACAACCAGTGTAAGAATGAATATGCGAAGCATGAAGTTCGCGCCGAGGCGCGAATGACTATTGCGACATCTGAAGTGCATGAGCACGATCGCGACATGGACCGTTCGAAGTTCGAGGAGGCACTTCAAGAAGCGCTGTCGCAATTAGATGAAACCAAAAGAACAACCTTCGAACTACGATTCGTGCATGAACTAACGAATCCAGAAATAGCAGAAACCATGGGATGTTCAGAAGGTACCGTGAAATCGCGCATCTTTTACACCCTCAAAGAACTCAACGAAACCCTTCACGAATACAAAGAACTTTTACTTTCATTTCTCTTCATTATCCTACAATCATGAGCACACAAAAACCTTTCACCTATCAGCCCGAAGACCTGGAGCGCCTATTGCGCACCAAGGAATTCAACGGTTTGCTTCCAGAGGAACGCGCCTTTGTGTTGCAACATGTTTCCAACGAAAAGGAATTCAATGAACTCAAAATGCTTTTGGGAAACATTGAATCTTCCGAGCACGAAATGCAAGATCCGCCTGCTGCGGTATGGAAAAACTTGAAGAAAGAATTCAATGCACAAAAACCTTCTCGATTCAAAGTGTGGTTGAACTTCCTCTTTCCTCCTCTTCCCAAGTGGAGCGGATTTCGCACAGTTTCTTTTTCATTGGTTGGAATGGCAGCGGTAATCGGAGCAATCGTCTGGTTCGTACCTTCAGAAAACAAATCCAATCAATTCGCAAGCGTTCAAGACAACTCGAAGAACAACGAGACGCAAAATTCAATCTTAGATACCGTTTCTGAAAATTCAGAATTCAAAGTCAACCCTGAACAATACGCAGAACTGAATCCCATTTCAGGCAATTACACAACTCCCGAAGTGCGCTCGGTGGATCACGTGCATGAGTATCCCGCAGATGAAGTGATTCAGATAAGTGAAGAAGCGATCCCCATGACCAACAGCGTTGAGGAAAAAAACACCAATCGCATGATGGACTCCGAGTCAATTGATGTAAATGCCACTTCGAATGATTCTCCGAACACAATTACCACTGCAGGTCCAACTACTACTTCTACTCTAATGAACAACACCACTGCCCCGCAATGGACAACTGGAGGAGCCGTTCCTACAACAACCATTGTTGCTGATTCTGTAAAAGTTCAACCCAAGAAGAAAAAGAAGCCTGCACCCAAGAAAAATTGACGAATAATTTTCAAAATGGACTTCTAATGTTCATTTTTGTGGAATGAAAAAAATACTTGTCGCAAACCGAGGTGAAATCGCGTTGCGCATTATGCGCTCTGCGAAAGAAATGGGAATTGCAACTGTTGCTATTTATAGTGAAGCCGATCGTAATGCACCTTTCGTAAAATACGCCGATGAGGCCGTTTGCGTGGGTCCTCCTCCTTCCAACCAATCGTATTTACAAGCAGACAAAATCATTGAAATCTGTAAAGAATTGGGTGTTGAAGGAATTCATCCCGGGTACGGTTTCCTTTCAGAGAATGCAAACTTCGCACGCAAAGTGCAAGAAAACGGAATCACCTTCATTGGTCCGAATCCGGAAAGTATAGACATGATGGGTAGTAAACTTGCCGCGAAAGCAGCAGCAAGAAAATATAACATTCCCATGGTTCCCGGAACCGAAGACGCAATCGCCGATGTTGAGCAAGCGAAGCGCGTTGCGTTGGAAGTTGGACTTCCAATTTTGATTAAAGCCAGCGCAGGTGGTGGTGGTAAAGGAATGCGCATCGTTGAAAAAATTGAAGAGGTAGCTGAACAAATGGAACGCGCTATTTCTGAAGCGGTAAGTTC
>JBJOPP010000102.1:0-2544 GCA_046050685.1 Bacteroidota bacterium | reverse complement strand
TCCGATCTGATGTAACTCGATGAGCTCAGGGTCATGCATTTGAAGTCCAATGGTCACATTGCTCGGTGCTTGAGCAGGGTAGGGAGAGTCCCATGCGATAACTCCACCTGCGGTGGTCTTGTCTACTTTTAGAATGTATCCTCCTGTGAGTTCGTTGTTCAATGTATCTCCTGGAAGTAATTCATTGATGTTAACGCGACCTGGATTTTGTTTAATGCGCTCCATGAAAACATAAACTCCCATGTATTCGCCATTCAGCATGAGTTCGCATAGTTTCGTGCGTGGTGTCCAACGTCCCATTTCATTTCCTAAATGATAAGTAAGGACATTTCGAATCATGGCTTTATCCGTGTATGGTGCATACAAGATCCAATCGTTGTCTGCAGGCCAATTGAAGATAGAGGCGTTGTAATTCACACTATCAGGTCCGCGTGTTTCCAATCCGTAAGATTTTGCTGGAAAGCTGTTAGAAGATGAACCTCTTTTTTCAATAGCAATAAGTCCAAAGAATTCATTCAGAGAATCAGTTAGATAATTAATCTGCCCATCGCCATTAAAAATAATTCCCATTTCTGCATCAATCTTTGGCTCGTCAGGAATCTCAACGCCATAGGTGTTTACAACAACAATAGGCAATGTAGAAGATACAAATTCAAAAGGAGGAGTGAACCACGACGGAGGTGTTCCAAAATAGGTATTGCTCGTGGTTAGTCCAACATGCAGAAATGGTCTTGAGGTAATGTCTCCAGAATTCGTTGTTATGTTGTGGGCTTCCACACAAAAGACATTGTCGCCATTGTTTAATACAGACTGATAGTCTTGCGTTAGAAAAATGACTTGGTCAGGGCTTCCACCTTGATACATATTTGCCTCATGCTGACCGTCTGCTCCCAAGTCCCAAGCCGGTTGACCGCTGCTTGTAATGTTTGAACGAGAGATTTCAACGCCATTCAAATAGGCTACATAGGCATCGTCGTAATCCATGTTTAAGATGAACTTCGAAATTTCATTCCAGTTGTTTACGTTGAAATGAATACGGTGATAAACGGATATTGTACCGTTCGGAACCGTTGTTCCATCGTCGGCATCTCCAAAGCCAAATCCACCATTTCCAACGCTCCACGAAGCGTCGTCGAAGCTTGGACTGATCCAATCTGCGGGAGTATTGGCATCCGGCACAATGTAATGCCATTCGAGCGTGTCATAAACCACAGTCTCCCAATGATCAACTTGTGCGGTAGCGCAAAGTGAGATTATAGAAAGAAGTAATACTAAATGTTTTTTCATTTTGGGCAGGAGTGAACCGCTAATTTAATCATTCCATAACATATTTAGCCTCGTAAAAGAGTTCTGTTTAATCCAACTCCTCCGTAATCCTTGCAATTCACAAGAATATCTCCGAACTTGCATAAAATTATTTTCATGGAAAATCTATCGAGTATTCAAACGGAAGTTGACGCTTCATTTCTTTACGCCTTGCTTGCGGAACATGAAGAAGATCCGAATGTGGCGCATGTGTTTCGAGAGATGAGTGAGATTGAAATGGGACATGCGAAGGCTTTTCTTAAGAGCAAAGGGCTGCCCGAGTCACAGATGCCAGGGCCTTCTGGTAGGGCGAAGACGTTGAGAAGGATTGGAAAAATATTCGGATATGATTATGTCTTAGGAGTTTTGTTAGATACTGAAAAAGGCCTGTCCGCAGGAGTATTAAATGCTCGCAAACAACAGAACATGCCGAACTCTATCTCAGATACAGCGCACGTTTCCATTCTTCGAAATATTCTTCATACCAATAAAAATATCTCAGGTTCTTCGTTGGCCCGTTTTGAAAAACGTCACCGCAATGTTGGAGGAAATGCTATTCGGGCGGCTGTTCTCGGTGGAAATGACGGATTGGTGTCCAACTTCAGTTTAGTCATGGGCGTTGCAGGAGCAAGTGCAGGTAGTGGGCCAGTGCTTATGACAGGTTTAGCGGGAATGTTGGCAGGAGCCCTATCCATGGCCTTGGGCGAATGGATCAGTGTGAAGTCGTCGCAAGAGCTTTCTGAAAATCAAATGGAATTGGAAGCGGAAGAGTTAGAAATTAATCCGGAAGGAGAACAACAAGAGATCGCTTTAATCTATATGGCGAAAGGAATTCCTGAAGCGCAAGCGCGCGAAATGGCAGCCTCAATCATGCAAAACAAAGAACAGGCTTTGGATATTTTAGTGAAAGAAGAGCTAGGAATTAATGCAGAAGAATTGAAAGGATCTGCCATGGAAGCGGCTTACTCTTCGTTCTTCTTGTTCTTAACTGGAGCGATTATTCCAGTAGTACCTTTCTTCTTCACGACAGGATATACAGCAATCATATTAAGTACTGTTTGCAGTGCCTTTGGATTGTTCGGAATTGGTGCCGCAATTACTTTGTTCACTGGAAGAAATGTTTGGTATAGCGGATTTCGACAAGTGCTATTCGGACTTATTGCCGCAGCAATAACCTTTGGAATAGGCTCTCTGATTGGGGTTTCGATGAGTTAAGGTTCGACCAAAAGTTTTTGGGTA
>JBJOPP010000101.1:0-6022 GCA_046050685.1 Bacteroidota bacterium | reverse complement strand
ACCTTTGATGTTGGTGTCGATCATTTCTTCCCAATGATCAAGCTTAGCATTGATTAACTCATCTTTCCCGCGCGACAATCCGGCGTTATTGAAGAGAACATCTATTTGTTTGAATGAAGGTGGAAGGGAATGAAAAAACGCGGTAACTTCCTTCTCGTTTTGAACATCTAATGAATGAATCAAAAGTTGATCGTCTCCGCTAGCCAATGCCTGCAACTCTTTCAAAGGCTCTAACCTTCTTGCTAGCGCAATGACTTTCCAGTTGTTTTTTAAAAATAATTCAGCGGTGCATTTCCCAAATCCGGAACTGGCTCCCGTAATGCATACTGTCTTTTGCATGGCTTAATTGAATTTCACCAAAACCGCTTCGATAATACTTGCAGCTTCTTCGCAACGCTTTTCGGCACGAGCCATAAGTCCGAAAACTTCTTGCTGTTTGATTAGCTCTATTGGATCTGCACCTTCGCTGAAAAGCTTGGCAATGGATGCTTCTTGTAAGCTGTCCATTTTACGCTCCAATTCGCGGATGGCTGCAATTCGTTTTCTTGCCGACTCAGAATATCTAAACTTTTTCAAGTTCTCCATTAACTCTTCCAATACTTTGGTACTGTCCAAGATCACTTGAGCCATTTCACCGAACACAGGAGGTATATTGTGAATCTTGTATAACTCAATTCGCTTCGACACACCGTACATATCGTCTACGATATCGTCAATAACGATTGCCAATTGATACACCTCTTCTCTGTCGAAAGGCACATTGAAATTCGCTTCAACTTCTATTTTCAAAGCATCTGTGATATCATCTCCCACATGCTCCAAGTCGTAGATTTCACTGTGCAATTGCATACGCTTCACACTATCTACTTCAAAGGATTCCTTTAACACTTTTGCTGTTTTAACAGCGTTCGTAACTGACGCTTGAAACAACGGGAAACACTTTTTGTCCTTCGGCACTAAAGCTTGAAGAATTGAATTGAGATTGATAGACATTTTTCGAAAATTTTAGGACACGAATGTAAGGGCAAAAAGTTATTTTAATGTGACCAAATTGTTTTGATTCAGAGTTAAAGTAGTATTACCTATTTTTGCCGTCTAATCAAATTTCAAAAAATGAGTTGGTTCAAGAGAAAAAACAAAGGTATTACTACGCAGAATCAAGAGAAGAAGGAAATTCCGGAAGGATTGTGGTACCAATGTCCAGAGTGTAAACACGTTGTTACAAGTGAGCAGCATGCCGAACACGATTGGGTTTGCGAAGCCTGCGAGTATCACGAGAAGATTGGATCATTGCAATATTTCTCCATTTTATTCGACGAGCATGAGTGGACTGAAGTAGCGGAGCATATGAAAAGTGCTGACCCGTTAACTTTCACCGATACGAAGAATTACAAGGATCGCATTAAGACGACCATTGCGAAAACAGGATTGAAAGATGCTTTGCGCGTTGGTTTCGGAAAAATTGAACATGAGAATGCAGTGATTGCTTGTATGGATTTCGCGTTCATTGGCGGTTCAATGGGATCTGTTGTTGGAGAGAAGTTTGCTTTGGGCGTGGATAAGGCTATTGAAGCTCACTGTCCGTTTATCTGTATTTCGAAATCAGGTGGAGCGCGCATGATGGAAGCTGGATTTTCACTTATGCAAATGGCGAAGACTTCAGCGAAGTTGACGCAATTGGCTGACGCGGGACTTCCTTACATCTCTATCTTAACGGATCCAACAACCGGAGGAGTTACGGCATCGTTCGCGATGTTGGGCGATTTGAACATTGCAGAACCAAAGGCTTTGATCGGATTTGCGGGACCACGTGTGGTGAAAGAAACCATTAAGAAAGACTTGCCAGCTGGATTCCAAAGTTCAGAGTTCGTTTTGGAGCATGGTTTCCTTGATTACATTGTTAAGCGTACCGAAATGAAGAAGCGTTTGGCACTTACGTTAAGCCACTTAAAATAAACTTGGAATCACGAAAAGAAATTTCGTATCTTTGCACCCCACTTTCAAGAAAAGTAATATTTACTTGGAGGCTCACATAATAATCACTAAAAAAGTATTGGCATGTACCTTACAACAGAAAAAAAACAAGAGATTTTCGCTAAACACGGTAAATCTGCAACAGACACAGGTAGTTCAGAAGGACAAATCGCTTTGTTCACCTACCGTATTGCTCACTTAACTGAGCACTTAAAGAAGAATAAAAAAGATTACGGCACACAACGTTCGTTGATTGCATTGGTTGGTAAGCGCAGAAGCTTATTGGATTATTTGCAAAAAGTTGACATCGCTCGTTACCGTGCAATCGTAAAAGAACTTGAGTTACGTAAGTAATATACAGGCATAATTCAAAGAAAAGGCAATTTAACAATTGCCTTTTCGCGTTTTTTCTTAGAACTATATATCCGAAAATAAAAGAATGAAAATCGAAGCAATCACAACGACCATTGACATGGGTTCTTCTGCGCCAATTACCATTGAAACTGGTAAATTAGCGAAGCAAGCTCATGGTTCTGTTGTCGTTCGCCAAGGAGATACGATGCTCCTGGCAACCGTTGTAGCCAACGAAGAAGCAAAAGAAGGGTTAGACTTCCTTCCTCTAACGGTAGAGTACCGTGAAAAATACGCCGCTGTGGGTCGTTTCCCAGGTGGATATTTCAAACGTGAAGCACGTCCATACGACGACGAGATTTTAGTTTCTCGTTTGATCGACCGCGCTTTGCGCCCTATGTTCCCAGAAGATTTCCACAGTGACACACAAGTTGTTGTTTCATTGATCTCTGCGGATACAGAGCACATGCCTGACAGTTTAGCTGGTCTTGCAGCATCTGCTGCAATTGCAGTTTCAGATATTCCATTCAACGGACCTATTTCAGAAGTTCGTGTTGCACGTATCAACGGTGAATTCGTTGTGAACCCTACTCGTTCTCAATTGGCCCTTGCCGATTTAGACATGATGATCGCAGGAAGTGCAGACAGCATTGTAATGGTTGAAGGTGAAATGAAAGAGGTGTCTGAAGAAGTTATGGTTGAAGCCATTGCTATCGCTCACACTGCTATTCAAGCACAAGTTAAAGCTCAATTGGAATTGGCATCGAAAGTTGAAAAAGCGACTGTAAAGCGTGAATACAACCACGAACCAAAAGACGAAGAGTTGAAGAAGAAAGTATGGGACGAGTGTTATGCTAAGTTCTACACTGCAGTTAAAACTCCATCTGGAAAGAAAGAAAGAAGCGCAGCGTTTCACCAAATTGAAGAAGAGTTTTTTGCTCAATTCACTGCGGAAGAGAAATCAGCGAATGCATTCTTGTTGAAGAAATATACCCACGATTGTTTGAAAGATGCTATGCGTCGCATGATCCTAGACGATGGTATTCGTTTAGACGGTCGCGATACTCGCACCATTCGTCCAATCTGGTGTGAAGTAGATTATTTGCCAGGTGCTCACGGATCAAGTGTATTCACTCGTGGTGAAACACAGTCTTTGACTACACTTACTTTGGGAACTAAGCTTGACGAGCAATTCGTTGATGGCGTTGTAAATGCACGTAACGATAAGTTCTTGTTGCACTACAACTTCCCACCATTCAGCACAGGGGAAGCACGTCCGATTCGTTCAACGGGTCGTCGTGAAATTGGACACGGAAACCTTGCACTTCGTGCATTGAAGCCTGTTCTTCCTGAAACTGAAAAATGTCCGTACACCATGAGAATTGTTTCTGACATTCTCGAGTCGAACGGATCTTCATCTATGGCCACTGTTTGCGCAGGTACACTTGCGTTAATGGACGGTGGTGTTCCGATTACATCTCCAGTATCTGGTATTGCAATGGGATTGATCACAGATGAAAACGGAAAATATTCAATCTTATCAGATATCCTAGGAGACGAGGATCACTTGGGCGATATGGACTTCAAAGTAACTGGAACTTCTAAAGGAATTACAGCTTGCCAGATGGACATTAAGATCAAGGGTCTTTCAATGCAATTGTTAACCGATGCTTTGGATCAAGCCAAGCAAGGTCGTTTGCACATCTTAGGTGAAATGATGAAAACCATTTCTGAACCTCGCGAAGATTACAAACCTCATGCACCACGTATCATTAGCTTCGAAATTCCAACCGAAGAAATCGGAAAAGTAATTGGTCCTGGAGGAAAAGTAATTCAAGAAATTCAGAAGACAACTGGCGCAACTATTTCTATCGAAGAGCGCGACAACAAAGGATTTGTAGAAATTGCGTCTGCGGACAAGACAAGCCTTGATGCTGCTGTTAATCGTGTGAAATCAATTGTATGGCCACCACAAGTTGAAATTGGAGCTACCTACGAAGGTCCAGTGAAAACTATTCAACCGTTCGGTGCTTTCGTTGAAATTATCCCTGGCCAAGACGGCCTTATTCACATCAGTGAATTGGAATGGAGAAGAGTAGACGACGTTAACGAGGTGTTGAAAGTTGGTGATTTGGTTAAATTTAAAGTATTAGGAAAAGATCCTAAGACTGGAAAATTGAAGCTTTCTAGAAAAGCTTTGTTACCAAAGCCAGAAGAACAAAACTAAATTCCTGTTTTTTGCGTATATACCAAGAACAGTGAATTAAACGAACGTTAAGCAAACATGAGACAGTTAAAAATTACAAAACAGGTAACCAACCGCGAGACCGCTTCCCTTGACAAGTATTTGCAAGAGATTGGTCGTGTGGATTTGATTACTGCCGAAGAAGAAGTTGAGTTGGCTCGTCGCATTAAACAAGGTGATCAAATTGCCTTGGAGAAATTGACTAAAGCGAATTTGCGTTTCGTTGTATCTGTGTCGAAACAGTATCAAAACCAAGGTTTATCTCTTCCCGATTTAATTAACGAAGGAAATCTTGGCTTGATTAAAGCGGCTCAGCGTTTCGATGAAACTCGTGGATTTAAATTCATTTCTTACGCTGTATGGTGGATTCGTCAATCTATTCTTCAAGCGTTGGCTGAGCAATCTCGTATTGTTCGCCTTCCGTTGAACAAGATTGGTTCGATCAATAAAATCAACAAGGCATTCGCTAAGTTGGAACAAGAATTCGAGCGTCCTCCTACACCAGCTGAATTGGCTGAAGTATTGGAAATGACATTGGATGAAGTAAAGCAATCGTTGCGCAACAGCGGACGTCACGTATCTATGGATGCTCCTTTGAAAGACGGAGATGACAGCAGCTCTACGATGTACGATGTATTGCAAACGAACGACACTCCTTCGCCGGATACAGATTTATTGCATGAAAGTTTACGCAGAGAGATTGAACGCTCACTTCGCACGCTAACAGCGCGTGAGGGCGATGTGGTTCGATTGTATTTCGGTTTGAATGGTGAGCACCCACTTACGTTGGAAGAAATCGGAGAGCGCTTCGATTTAACGCGTGAGCGTGTTCGTCAGATCAAAGAGAAAGCGATTCGTCGATTGAAACACACAAGCAGAAGTAAGATCTTAAAATCTTATTTAGGATAATATCTGAAAGGCTCCGAAAGGAGCCTTTCTTTTTTACCTTCGTTTTATGAAACAGAAATTCAAGCATTGGCTAAAGCGTGTCGGATGGATTGGCTTTTTGTTTTTTCTTATTAAAGGATTGTTCTGGCTAGCATTGTTCGCGTGGGCAGCTATATAGCGAATTGCTTCGCGAGGGCAACTGGCTTCGCGAGGGCAACTTGCGTTGCGAGGGTCCTGAGGACGAAGGTCTTTGACGAGGGTTGCAAGTAACGAGGGTCTTTGACGAGGGCAACAGTGTTGCGGAAATTCAAATGGTTTGAATAGTATATTCGTTAAACCATTTAAGTGAAATATTTTCCAACCAACATGAAATACACTTTACTTCTTCTTTTGATTGTCGGAAATATTTTTGTCAAAGCGCAAATCTATTTTCCACCAACGGTGGGAAACAACTGGGAAACGAGAACACCGGCGGAATTGGGTTGGTGTGAAGACCAATTGCCTGAACTAAGTTCATTTCTAGAAAGTAACAATACCAAAGCGTTTATTGTGTTGAAGAATGGA
>JBJOPP010000100.1:0-2676 GCA_046050685.1 Bacteroidota bacterium | reverse complement strand
TGGTGATCCAACAAGCCTTGTAATAAGCCTTCGGTTCGAAAACACATTTCGCGCCGTATTCGTTTTCCAAACGGTATTTAATTACTTCGAATTGAAGTTCACCGACAGTGCCTACAATTTTACGTGACCCCGGCTCTTGGAAGAATACTTGAGCAACACCTTCTTCGGTAAGCTGACGAATTCCTTTGTCCAATTGCTTGGTCTTCATCGGATCACGATTCACCAATTCTTTAAAGATCTCTGGAGAGAAACTCGGAATTCCTTTGAACATCATGTTCTCGCCTTCCGTAAGCGTATCGCCTATCTTGAAGTTTCCTGTGTCATATAATCCAACTACATCTCCCGGGTAAGCCTCGTCAATGGTTGACTTCGCCTGCGCCATGAATGTAACAGGATTCGGGTATTTAAATTCCTTGGCTAAACGAACGTGCTTATAGAATTTATTTCGTTCAAACTTCCCACTGCACACGCGCAAGAAGGCAATGCGATCGCGGTGACGCGGATCAATGTTCGCATGTATCTTGAAAACGAATCCGCTGAATTTCGATTCAACCGGATCTACTTCTCTTGTCTCTGTTTCGCGAGAACGAGGCGTTGGAGCAATCTCAATGAACTTCTCTAACAACTCACGCACTCCAAAATTATTCATCGCCGATCCGAAGAATACCGGCGCAAGCTTTCCAGCCTTATACGCCTCCACATCGAACGGGTCGTAAACACTGCTAATGAGTTCAACGTCGTGGCGAAGTTCGTTCGCGTATTGACCAGCCAACTCATCGAGAATTGGGTCGTTCAAATCTTCAATATGAACGATGTTCTCTTCCACTTTCGTTTTGTTCGAAGCAAAAAGATTAATGCTCTTGTCGTAAAGTTTGTAAACACCTTTAAAGCTGAATCCTTTCGAAATAGGCCAAGACAAGGGTTGAACTTTAATGGAAAGCTTCGATTCCAATTCATCTAGAATATCGAATCCGTCGCGTCCTTCCAAATCCATCTTGTTTACGAAAACAATTACCGGCGTGTCGCGCATGCGACAAACTTCCATCAAACGTTCCGTCTGCGTTTCAACACCCTTCACACTATCAACAACAAGTATTACACTATCTACCGCGGTAAGCGTGCGATAGGTATCTTCAGCGAAATCTTTGTGACCGGGAGTATCGAGCAAATTGATTTGTTTGCCTTGGTATTCAAATACCATAACGGACGTTGCCACAGAGATTCCTCTCTGACGCTCAATCTCCATGAAATCGGAAGCTGCAGTCTTGGTAATCTTGTTACTCTTAACCGCTCCCGCCGTTTGAATAGCTCCACCGAAAAGCAAGAGCTTCTCTGTTAATGTTGTTTTACCCGCATCGGGGTGAGAGATAATTGCAAAGGTTCTTCTTCTTCCTATTTCTTCTTGCGCACTCGCCATGTTCTTCGTTTGTTATTTCGCAGCCGACGGTTCCACGTAGGCTTTAATTTTAATGACGGTGGTTAATTCAGGTTCTGTGTTAGCCGTTATAGTCACCGATTTCTCTTGATCTTTTTCTTTTTTCGTACTGTCGAATTTCACTTTAATGGCTGCTGATTGTCCCGGTTTGATAGGATCTTTCGGCCATTCAGGAACGGTGCAACCGCATGAACCTTTGCAATCTTCGATATACAAATCTTCTTTTCCTGTATTGGTGAATTCAAAATCGAACTCACGCTTCTCCCCCTCTTTCAACCGACCGAAATCGTGCACCATCTTTTTGAATTTCATTTTCGTCTTTGGACGCAATTGAGATTCTTCTCCTGAACCCGGCTTTGGCGCCTCTTTCGGAATAACCACAGGTGCGGGCTGACTTGGAATAACTTCTCCAGTGTTGGTTGAAGAAGATGAACAACTTGCAAATACAAGTAGCACACTTCCCAATACAAATACTAGCTTTTTCATATTCTTATTTCTTCGCTTTTGATTTACCCATTTTGTATTCATCGAATCCCAATGGCAATTTCTCGAACTCGCCATTGACTAGGATTTCCATTCCACGCTTGAACGCTGGATTCAATTCGTTGATGATTTCGTAGAACGATTCGTTCTCGTATATACCTCTTCCAACTAATGCTTTCATTCGAATAAGAATTACTTGCTTCGAACGTGCAAATTCAACTTCATTGAATTTCACTTCCTTCTTTTCTGCCGCTTGAATAAAAGCCTGAATTTCACTTTCAGAAAACATAAAGTGTGAAATGAAATCTTTCGATGTTGGATACTTTTTCTTCAACTCATCGCGATGAGCATCTACGTATTCCATGGTCCAGTCATTGGTTATTCCAATACGAAGCAAATCTGAAAAATACTTGCTGTTCTCTGAAGTATCTAACGGAACAAAAATATCTGGCATAATTCCACCGCCGCCGTATACCGTGCGATGCGTCAAACGCGTTTCGTATTTATCCTTTTCAGAAAACTTAATGCTATCTGCATGGAAGAATTCACCGTTCTTCAATCGCTTCAAATAATCCATCTCGTAATCTTCCAAGCCTTTTTCATAAGGCTTTTGAATGCATCTTCCGGCTGGAGTGTAGTACTTCTGAACGGTTAGACGAACCATTGAACCGTCTGGCAATGGAATAGGGCGTTGCACCAATCCTTTTCCAAAAGATCTTCTTCCAACAATAACCCCACGGTCCCAATCTTGAATAGCA
>JBJOPP010000099.1:0-4089 GCA_046050685.1 Bacteroidota bacterium | reverse complement strand
TGAAAACAATCATTTGTACGAATTCAAGAATAAGCCTCATTGCTTTCACAACGGCGGCGCATGGCCCGTCTTTTTAGGGCTACTAAGCCTCGGACTTTCCTGCAACGGCGAAGATGAAATTCCAGCTAAAATCTGGAACGACTTCGACACGTTGACCAATAATTTTCCTAACGCTTTGTTTACTGAATATTGGAACACGAAAGAACGCACTCCAGGCGGAATCACTGAACTTGGATTTTCAGCCGCAGGAACTATATTCATGACACTCGCAACGACAAAGAATTACGATTTAAAAGACCTATTGTTATGACAGGAGACAACAACCAATTGAAACCTGAATACTATCAGACCGCTGAAGCGTTATATACAGCCATTCAAAACATTGAGTCATCGCGCAAACCGAAATTAATCATTGGTGTTGCGGGAGAATCTGGAAGTGGTAAAACCATCACCGCGCTTCAACTTCAACAAGTATATGAGTTGAATGGAAAGAAAACGAACATCGTTCACATGGACGATTTTTTTCATCTTCCACCGGCAACAAATCATGAAGCTCGCGTGAAAGATATTTCTCGCGTCGGAAAAGAAGAAGTGAATCTCGAACTACTCGAAAAAGTGTGCGGTCAATTCAAAGCGAATGCTGCATCTGTTGAACAACCTTTGGTCGATTACCCCTCGAATTCCATTTCACCATTCTCATGGAACGCGAATGATTTCGATGTATTAATTGTTGAAGGAACCTATGTTCTCTTTTTAGAGAACTTAGATATCCGCGTTTTCATTGACCGAACATATCACGAAACAAAGAGCGATCGTCTAGCTAGAGGCAGAGACATTGCGAATGATTTTGTTGAAGAAGTTTTGGGCATTGAGCACACCATCATTCAATCAGAAAAAAAACTTTGCGACATCTGCATACAATCTAATTTCACCCTTACAAATCCTTTAGAGGCATGAAACCAAAACTTCATTTTTGGCAAATCTGGAACATGAGTTTTGGATTTCTCGGTGTACAGTTCGCATTCGGACTACAACAAGCGAACATGAGTCCAATCTACCGATATCTTCATGCTGAAGAATCTCAAATTCCTTGGCTTTGGCTGGCTGGACCTATTACAGGTTTGCTTGTACAACCGATTGTAGGAACCCTTTCAGATAACACTTGGAGCCCGCGTTGGGGCAGACGAAAGCCTTATTTAATCATCGGAGCTATTCTCACGAGTATTGCTTTAGTACTCATGCCCTACTCGAGCGAATTGTGGATGGCGGCAGGATTGCTTTGGATGCTCGACGGTGCAGCTAACTTGACCATGGAACCGTTTCGCGCACTCATTGGAGACAAACTAAATGAAGAGCAGCAACCGCTTGGATTTAGCGTTCAAAGTTTTTTCGTTGGCTTGGGTCAGACTCTCGCGAATCTTGCTCCTTTGGTCTTCACCGCCATTGGTGTTTCTACGCTCGTTTTAACTGGAGATCACACCGTCCCCGATTTTGTAAAATACTCATTTATACTTGGCGCATTTACGATTCTCTTCGCAGTTGGATACACTGTTTTAACCACAAAAGAAAATCCACCTGTACCGGGTGAAGAACCGAAAAAACTTAAGATTGGAATGGTTTTCACAGAAGCATTTCATTCCATTCGCCATATGCCTTCCACCATGAAAAAATTGTGGTGGGTGAAATTTTTCACTTGGGTAGGATTGCCTATTATGTGGCAATATCTCTCTATTGCTATTGCGCACGATTGCTTCCATACGACCGATCCAAACTCACCGGCATTTGCTGAAGGCGTGAAGTGGGGAAATTTGGGACTTGCTATTTTCAACATTCTATGCTTTGCATTTGCAATGGTAATACCTCGCTTAATTAAACGCATGGGCACTCAAAAAACTCATGGAATTGCACTCTTCATTGGCGGTGTTGCTTTCATGAGCATGCGATACCTCAGCACTCCAGAAGCGTACATGTTGGCTATGGCTTTTGTTGGAATCTCATGGGCAAGCATTATGTCCGTTCCTTATGTCATGCTATCGAAGTCGGTACCGGCTGAAAAGATGGGGGTATACATGGGCGTGTTCAACATGTTCATTGTAATCCCCCAAATCGTAAGCATGATTGTGTTGCCTCTGATTTACAAACCTGTTCTGGGCAACTCACCTTCAAATGCATTATTCTTCGCAGGAACGATGCTATTCATTGGTGGAATCGTTAGCTGGAGACTGCGTTTAAAAGACTAAGCTCTTCTCTCCGCCTGCAATATCAATCGAAGAGCAGTGTTCTTCGAGAAATAGGCCCATGCCCAATTGATGAAAATGATGAGCTTGTTGCGAACACTTAAGATGAGCATGAGGTGAAGGAACATCCAGATCACCCATGCGAAATACCCCTTCAATCTAAAATTCTTAATGTCTACCAAAGCCTTGTTGCGACCAATGGTAGCCATAGAACCTAGGTCTTTGTATTCGTATGGAAGTGGATTTTTTCCGTTCACGATGCAACGTAAGTTCTTCGCCAATAGTAAGGCTTGATTAATGGCCACATTCGCGACTTGCGGATGAGCGTTCGGATATTTTTCAGTTTCCATATAGGCCTGATCGCCCAGCACGAAAACATCCTCCACACCTTTCAACTTATTGAAACGATCAACAACCAACCTTCCTCCCTTCGCTTCTACTCCTTCAGGAAATCCTTTCACTGTATTCGGAGTTACACCAGCTGCCCAGATAACCGTCTCGCATGGAATGGATAATCCTGATTTGAATTGAAGCACTTTTCCGTCATACGAAACAACGCGTTCATTGCTAATGATGTCCACGCCTAATTCTTGCAAATATTCCTTCGCATGCGTTTGTGCATGCTCGCTCATCGCGTTCAACACTATGCCGTTTGAGCTCACCAAATGAATGGTTAATCTATTCCAATCGAACCCAGGATAATCTTTAGGAAGAATATTCGATTTAATTTCAGCGAAAGCTCCTGCCAATTCAACCCCTGTAGGACCTGCTCCAACTATTACCAAATTCATGAGTGCCTTCAAGCGCTCTTCCGAAGCAGACAACACTTCTTCAAACGAACGCAATACATGATTTCGAACAGCAATGGCCTCGTACGAACTCTTTAACGGCAGAGCATGTTTTGCAAGAACTTCATCGTTGAAGAAATTCGTTTTGCAGCCCATGCTTAACACCAAATAGTCGTAGGAGAAATCTCCAATGTTGGTTATTACCTTTTTATTTTCTGATTGAACCTCCAACACCTCGGCCATGCGAACCATGATGTTCTCGCGGCCACTGAAAATATTTCTAAGTGGAAATGAAATGGACGAAGGTTCAATTTGCGAAGTCGCAACTTGATAAAACAACGGTTGAAATTGATGGTGGTTCAATTTATCCAATACCCAAACTTCAAAAAGCTTTGCATCTAATTTCAACGCGAGTTTAATTCCCGCGAATCCAGCACCAACAATAACAACTTTCTTTCTTTCCATTTCGAAATAAATTAGGGAGCCATTCTCCCAATTGACCAATTCCCTTCAACCAACGTATAAGTCAAACGATCGTGCAAACGATTCGGTCTTCCCTGCCAAAACTCATAATACTTCGGACGAATGATATATCCGCCCCAATGCGCAGGACGCGGAACGGGATGTCCTTCAAACTTATCTGTATACTCACGGAAACGCTCATTCAAAACTTCGCGAGATTCAATGGTTGAACTCTGTGGGGAAACCCATGCGCCGATCTGACTTTCGCGCGGACGACTGTTGAAATAAGCGTCGCTCTCGGCATCACTCAATTTGTACAACTCTCCTTCAACACGAACTTGTCTTTCAACTGTTGGCCAGAAAAAATTCAAAGCAACTTTGTTGTTTTGCTCAAGCTCTTGTCCTTTGTTGGAAGAATAATTCGTGTAAAACTTCAATCCATCTTCATTCACTCCTCTAAGTAAAACCACTCGCGAATGCGGCTGCCCTGAAGCATCCACACTGCTCACAACCATGGCGTTGAAATCATGCAGGTCCTCCACTTCACTCAACCAAAACTCGAGCATCTCATGCGGAGTCGGCTTCAAATCTTCAACCTCTAA
>JBJOPP010000098.1:0-8636 GCA_046050685.1 Bacteroidota bacterium | reverse complement strand
GATTTTTGAAGGGTCTCTGTGACGTTGAAATAGCGATAATGAATTGTGGTGTCTATGCTTGAAATAGCACTGTCGCGATAAACAGAACAACGCTCATCGAACAAGACTTTCGATCGTATGAATTGAATTTTATTTTCCTTTCCAACCGCCAAAGACTTATCTGAATATTTCGCATTGGTCAGCTGAATGAGTTCGTCACTCTTGTAGTCGTCGGTTAACTTCAATTTATAAATATGAAAATTTTCATCGTCGGAACGAATGCTATCGTGGTAACTCAACTTCAAATTTTCACCCCGATTAGAACTGAAATAAATCGTGTTACCATCTGTCGAAAAAACGGGGTCTATATCATCGAAATTATCATCCGTTAATTTCTGAGGAACATTCGCTGTGATTGGAAGCAAACAAATGTTTGTCTTACCGTTCAAGGTCCCGCTCAGCACTACTCTTTTCCCATCGGGTGAATATTTCATGCTTAGAATTTTTTCTATTTGAAACAATTCCTTGGAAGACTTCTCCTTGCTTTCTAACTGGTATGTATTCCAAAATAATTTTCCGTTTTTTTCAGTCACATACGAAAGCACCTGACCATTCGGATGCCACGCCAACTGCGGAGAACTCTCATCTGGAATTCGATCACTTTTGAAATCGCCTCTAGAAACTTTTATGGTTTCCTTCGTTTCAATATCGTAAATAAACACCGTATACTCGCCCTTATAATGAGAAGTGTACGCCCATTTCTTTTGATCAAGCGAAGGAGTCACATGCAAGTAGGTGTTCTTAAATTTTCCCACAACACCATCTTCCAAGAATTGAAACTTTTTTCGCTTTACATGAAGATTAGACAGTTCTTCTTCCACCAGCTTTAGATCTCTTCCTTGCTGAATGTAGCGCTGATAATCTGCCACTACCGTTTCCGTATTTCTTCCAATTACATATTGAAATCCACCGTCGGTACCGCGAAACAACTGCGTCATATTCAGAATTCCGAGTACCACATTTTCACCATAAATATTCCCGATGTACGACCAAAAACTTTGTCCAACGAGTTCCGCTTGAACACCGGTTAATCGGTGAATATTCGGATAGCGCGCATTGGTGTACCAATCTTCAGCAGCACGTTCACTTCCTCGTTGATCTTTCAGCGCTGCATAACGAATTACTCCTTCTGAAAACCATGTGGGAATGGCAATACGATTGTTTCCGCGAACCACGCTCCTCCAATCGCCTCCATAAATGAGCTGCAGATACATGATGCGCGAAAGACCCAATGCAATTTGTTCGCGCAACTCGAAATCGGTTCCTTCGAAATACACGAACATTTTATTTCCCAAAATATTCGTTGCCCCACCAATACTTGCCGTTTCCTCGTCTGACAACCCTAAATTGCTTTGACGAAATTCACTTTGTTTGTTGAAACAAACCACTTGAATTTTATCGTCGAGCTGAACATTGTAAAATTTTTGTAGGCGGATTTTTTCCTGCTCGCAATACAGCAGTGATCGTTCAGCAATTTGCTGTCCGCCCTGATAATAGTAGACTTCAAAATGTTCCCCAGGAAATAACGACCAATCGAAAGGCTTGTGCTGCACCCTGTTTTTTCCAAAAGAGACATTAGACCCTCGGTAGAACTGACCGTGTCCTGCGATAGCATTCAATACCAACAGAACGAATAGAATATAAAATGTCGGTCCCTTTCCGCGAATCATACAACCAAAGTACGCGTATTTTCGCAAACATAAAATACCTCGTCGCAATGAATATTCAATCTTTTCAATTCAACGCCTTTTCTGAGAACACGCACGTCATTTGGAACAATGAAAAACAAGCCGTTATCATTGATCCAGGTATGAGCAATCGCTTGGAAGAATCAGAGTTTCTTTCTTGGTTGAAATCGGAAGAATTAACCGTTGTCGATGTTTGGCTCACTCACTGCCACATAGATCACATTATGGGATTGGATTTTTGTTTTCGTGAATTCGGATTGAAGGGAATCGCGCATGAATTAGATCATGCGAATATTGAACGAAGTGAATTGGTTGCTGGCATGTATGGCATTCCTTATACGGCAGGACCCGTTCCTGAATATCTTCTTCAAGAAGGAAAAATGAGTAGACACGGTTTTGAAACAGATGTGCTTTTTGTCCCTGGACACAGCCCTGGTCACGTGGCTTTTTATTTCAATGAAATGAAGGTGGTTTTCAGTGGTGATGTGTTGTTTGAACGAAGTATTGGACGAACCGATTTGCCTGGCGGTGATTTCGATACATTGGCCACTTCCATTCGAACAAAAATGTATACGCTTCCCGAAGAAACCGTAATCTATTGCGGACACGGAGACAGGACTACCATTGGCGCAGAGAAAAGAGAGAATCCTTTTGTAAAAGGAGTATAACTATTTTTTGTAGTTCTCTTCGTAGATGGAAATCCAATCTGCGACCGTCATTTTCTTCATGAGTTCTTCCAACAAAGCGTAGGGAATGTCGTCCATTTTCTTGAAACGAACGCATGACTTTCCCATGTCCAATTTCGACTTACAATGCTTGGGATATTCTGAAACGAACCAATCTAAAAGATCGGGTTTCGCGTACATGCCCATGTGGTACAAGGCAATGAAATTCTTTTGCGATGCAATGGATAAAAATGGAAGCGGTAACTTCGGATCGCAGTGATATCCGTCTGGATAAATCTTATGCGGAACAACGTAACCGATCATTCCATAACTCAATTGTTCTTCGAATCCCTTCGGAATATTTTTCTTAATGAGCGATTGAAGTTTCTTAATTATTACCTGACGGTCTTCCGGAAGACCTTCCACATATTCTTTTACTGAACTCATTGCTTGTCGGAATTTTTTTCAAATTTCTTTAAAACATCGGTTAACATGTCTACTTGAATGTTCTGAATTTCGAACAAATCTTGTTGTTGGTGAAGAATAAGATGATCTATTTTTTCATGAAGCATACGAATCTCTAATTCAGCCTTCAAATTTATCATGTAATCTTTCTTCGCGCGAGACCTGTCCTTTTCTTCTTGTCTATTTTGACTCATCATAATAACAGGCGCTTGAAGTGCCGCGATGCAAGAGAGAATCAGGTTTAAAAAGATAAAAGGATATGGATCGAAAGGACGTGAGACCAAAACAAAAACGTTGGTGATTATCCAAATTAATAAAAAGACACCGAATGCAATAATAAAGGTCCAGCTTCCACCAAAGGTGGCAACATTATCTGCCAAACGTTGACCAACGGTGTATTGCGTATCGTCTTCAAATTCCAATTTATCTGCGAGCGTAGTTTCATTTCGAATGGAAGTAAGAACAGCACCTTCAAGATCAGAAATGGCAATACGTTCACGGTCTAATAAAGCTCGCAAATACTTCTCGCGAAAGGAATTCAATTCGGAAATAGAAAGAAAAGACTCTTCCGAAAAATTCGGATATTCTTTTTGTATTTGCTTCAGAATGGTTGGCTGAACAATCTTTCCCGAAATTCGCTCGGCAACAGAAAATGTGTTGTTCGAAATATCGCTTTGAAATGTTTTCATCTTGAAAGAATTTCAAGCAAGTTACATTGAGAATTTTCCTTAGATGAACTTATCTACGAAATCCTTGCAATAATCATCAATGAGCAAACGCACTCGTCTAAACTCATTCATTATTTCTTCTTCCGAGCCTGTTGCCTTAGCAGGATCCGGAAAATTGTAATGAAATTTTTCTGCGTTGGTAGGAAAATATGGACAGCGTTCTTTCGCATTATCGCAAACGGTAATGACAAAATCGAAAGCGATGTTCGCGTATTCGTCGACGTGATTCGACGTGTGTTTTGAAATATCGATTCCTACTTCATTCATGATTGAAATAGCGCGTGGATTCACTCCGTGTGTTTCAACGCCTGCGCTGTAAACGTTTGCCGTTTCTCCAGCATAATGACGAATGAAGCCTTCTGCAATTTGACTTCTGCAGCTGTTTCCCGTGCAGAGTACTAAAATATTTTTCATGCCGAATAGTATTTTTTCTTGAGGAATAAACTGGCTTTCACCAAGAGAATAAGAACAGGTACTTCCACCAGTGGACCAATGACACCCACGAAAGCCTCTGCCGAATGAATTCCAAACACCGCGATTGATACGGCGATTGCTAATTCAAAATTATTTCCTGTGGCGGTGAAAGAGATGGCTGCATTCTTTGCGTAGTCTACACCCATTGATTTATTCACGAAGAAGCTCACGAAAAACATCAATGCGAAATAGATGACCAGTGGGATGGCAATGCGCAAAACATCGAGCGGCAATTCCAAAATTTTATCTCCCTTCAAACTAAACATTAACACAATGGTGAAGAGCAATGCGTAAAGGGTAATGGGGGAAATTTTCGGAATGAATTTGCGGTTGTACCATTCCTCTCCTTTCGATTGAATGAGGAAATAGCGCGTGAGAATTCCAGCGAGAAATGGAATTCCCAAATAGATCAAAACACTTTGTGTGACTTCACTCATGGGCACAGCAACACTGAAGTTTCCGAGTCCCAACGTGTTTGGAAGAACGTTAATGAAGAGCCACGCATAGAAAGAATAAGACAGAACTTGAAACACGCTGTTCAACGCAATAAGCAGGGCGCCGTATTCTCTGTTTCCTCCAGCTAAATCATTCCATACGATAACCATAGCAATGCATCGCGCGAGTCCGATTAGAATTAATCCAACCATGTAATGCGGTTGATCACGAAGGAACACGATAGCTAAAACGAACATGAGAATAGGACCTACAATCCAGTTCAAGAGTAATGAAAGCGTCATTACTTTTTTATCTTGAAACGCTTTCGGCAAGAGGCTGTAGTTCACTTTTGCAAGCGGCGGAAACATCATTAGAATTAATCCAATGGCGAGCGGAATGTTTGTGGTTCCAACTGAAAGGCTGTTGGTGATGTTTGCGATACTCGGAAAGAAATATCCGAGTCCAACGCCTACAGCCATGGCCATGAAAATCCACAGCGTTAGGAAGCGATCGAGAAATTTTAGTTTGGGTTGCATATTCGAAAGTAAAATAAAAAAGGCTTCCGAAGAAGCCTTTCTCTGTACCCAGAGTGGGAATCGAACCCACATGCCCGAAGACACACGATTTTGAGTCGTGCGCGTCTACCAATTCCGCCATCTAGGCATTTCCTCTCATTAGAGGAGTGCAAATATAAACACGTTTTCTATTTTCCAACAACTGCTCTGAAAATATCTAAGATATTTCCCCACAGCATAAGTCCCAAAAGAAGCACCATTCCAACGATTTGGGCCTTTTCAAGAATTTTCTGACTCACTGCTCTTCCAGTAATCATTTCCCACAAAAGGAACATCACGTGTCCGCCGTCTAACGCTGGAATCGGAAGCATATTCATGAAGGCCAAGATTAAAGAAATGAAAGCGGTGCGCTCCCAAAAAGTTGCCCAGTCCCAAGTGTCGGGGAACATCTTTGCGAACGATCCGAATCCGCCTACTTGCTTCGCGCCAGAAGACGAGAACAAATATTTCAGCTGACTTCCGTAATCGGTGAATGTTTCCCACGCCCAAGCTGCACCTGCAGGAATGGCCTCGAAGAATCCGTAGTGAAGGGTTTCCACACCGAATTGTTTTACATCTGCTTTCGGAATGAAACCAATGGTTCCATCGTCGTTAATGCCAACGTTCAATTGCACTTCTTGTCCGTTTCTTTTCACCCACATAGGAACGGTTTGTCCTTTCTTGTTGTTCAATTCCGCTTTGATGTCGTTGAAGTAAATGGAATGAACTTCGGCTAAACCAATGACGCTATCTCCTTTCATCAATCCCGCTTCAGCGGCTTTGTTTCCAGCTACCACGCTGTCGACTACGCACGGAAGGCGAACCGCGAATGGGGCTGATTTCACTCCTCCGTCTACCAATTGCTGACCAATGTTTGCTGGAATGGAGATGTCCATTTTCTGTCCGTTTCTTTCAATGGTAACTTTTGAAATATTGTCTACGAGAAGAGACTTGTTTACTTCGCTGAAGCTCTCTGGGCGTTCGCCGTTCAGTGCTAAAATCTTGTCCCCCTCTTGGAATCCGGCTGCCTTCATGGTTTCGTTCACGTGCACACCGAACTTCACATTTTCAACGGGAAGAACATCGCGTCCCCACATTCCAAGGATGATTGCGTAAAGCACAAATCCAACGATCATGTTTACGATAACTCCACCCATCATAACAATGAGTCGTTGCCAAGCTGGTTTCGCGCGGAATTCCCAATCTTGTGGGGGAAGAGCCATGGCTTCTTTGTCCATGCTCTCGTCTACCATGCCGGCAATTTTCACATAACCTCCAAGAGGCAGCCAACCGATACCGTACTCGGTATCGCCTTTTTTCTTTTTCACCAGGCTGAACCATGGATCGAAGAAGAGGTAGAATTTCTCGACACGGATTTTGAAAAGTCGCGCCGGAATGAAGTGACCTAATTCGTGAAGAATAATGAGTATTGAGAGGGAAAGTATGAGTTGAAACGCTAGAATCATAGACAATTATTGTTGAATCAAAAGTACATCGCAGAAAATGAAAAGAAGTAATTTTTTTTATGAATGTTCTTGTGGGATTAAAAATGTTGTTTAAATTTGCAGCTCTCTTGAAATCCCTGACGGGTGCTTTATTCTGGTAACGACAGAAGACTGAAGAAAAAGAGGAGTTGTTTTTGTTGGAACGAAGAGTTCCACTAAAAATGTTAAATTCCTTAGTAGCTCAGTTGGTTAGAGCACATGACTGTTAATCATGGGGTCCCTGGTTCGAGTCCAGGCTGGGGAGCAAAGGCGAACTTCGGTTCGCCTTTTTAGTTTACTTTTGTTAGAAGTCATTAAAGACAATCAACAAATCGAAATGTATAAATCTATTCAAATAGACAGACAGAACCTAACCATCATGGGGGTTCCATTTTCTGACTTAGCCACATTGGAAGGTGTTTCCCAGGCTATTGGAAGCAATATGTTTGAAGGGTTTGTACCTACTCAAAAATCTGTTGAGATTATTCGAGACTATATACTTGGTAAAATATCTGTTGAAGAGCTAATTCAAATCACGAAAGCAGAGTTCCATGGCTGAAAACTATAAATATATTGATTCAAGATATATTTATGTAGACGCGGAAACAGGGATACTTCGAAACATACCAAATTTTAAAAGCGCCGAAGAACTCATCTTTTTCGAAAGTGTTACCGTCTCAAAACGAATTCAAGAATTACACAAGTCTTCTAATTCCATAACAGGAATAAAAAGTCTATTCGAAATTCACAAGCACCTATTTCAAGACGTTTACGAATGGGCTGGTGAAAAACGAAAAGTGGAAATAAGCAAAGATGGCAAGCAGTTTTTTCTGACGAACTTATTCGACACTGCCCTTGTCTTCATTGACAACTTGATTCTTGAATACAAGGCTCTGAATAACACAGACAAAAATGCTATTGCTTCGAAACTCGCTGAAATCCTAGATAACATAAATTATCTTCACCCTTTTCGTGAAGGAAACGGGAGAGCTCAGCGAGAATTTATTCGAACACTAGCACTCGAAAAAGGCTTCATTCTAAATCTGAATCCGCCCGACAACAAACTTGTCTATGAAAAGTATATGCAAGGAACGATCAATAGCGATTTGAATATGCTGACATCGTTGATATTTGATCAGCTTTAAGGAATTTAAGAGTAAATCGTATCCCTTCGAGACATATCCGCTCTGTGGACTAATCCACGTAGTGGACCAATCCCGTTGGGATGTATCCACGAAGTGGACTTTTCCCTTCGGGATAAAAATAATTAACGAACCGTCTCTTCCAACAAACTAACTTCTACTTCTCCCGATAGTTCATTGAGAGACCCGTATCTCCTTTTACGCGAAGCCTGACAGCAACTTGTTCGCTCGATGAATTTTCTATTCGAATGGAAGTGTTCTCTTCGACTTTCAATTTAATCTTTTCTGTTGGACGCAAGGTTACCAGCGAATGTCTTACACCCGACAAGGGATATTGCCAAATATCTACAGGGGCAATGGAGGTGTTTGTTACACTTACATTGAAACGCCCGTGCTCATTGTCTCCCAGAATAAATGCATCGTTCGCCTTTATGTATGTCGTGGAATTCAGCGTTCGAAAAGGCAAACACGAGGTCATTGAAATGACTAGCGCGAGGATGAGGTATAATAATTTTTTCATTGTAGCTAAATTAAGCCGTGTCGACCAATCCCTTCGGGACATATCCGCTTCGCAGACTAATCCACGCAGTGGACCAATCCCGTTGGGACATATCCGCGTTGCGGATGTATCCACGAAGTGGACTTTTCCCTTCAGGATAAAAATTAATTAACGAACCGCCTCTTCCAACTTCGCAATGTCGAACTTCGACATTTGCATGAACGCGTATGCCGCTTTGGGCGCCGTTTCAGGGTTGGTCATGAGCTTGCCTAAGATGCTTGGGACAATTTGCCAAGAGACGCCGTATTTGTCTTTTAGCCATCCGCATTGACCCGGTTGTCCTTCTTGCGTGAAGTAATTCCAGTAGTGATCTATTTCTTCTTGCGTATCCAATGTTAAAACGAATGAAAGCTTTTCGTTGAACGACATGCCTTGCGGTCCGTTGTTTAAACTCATGAAACGC
>JBJOPP010000097.1:0-4491 GCA_046050685.1 Bacteroidota bacterium | reverse complement strand
CTCTCTGTGGCTTCGTCGTATTCTTGATTCGCGTAATGCATGGCTCCCAAGAAATAATACATCTCAGAATGATATTCTTCGCATTTCGATTTCAGTTCTTCATACAAACGAATGGTTTCTTCGAATCCAGAACCTTGTCGCTTAGCGCGAAGGAATTTCATTTCACCCAATTGCAACATGCACGGAAGACATTCCGCATCTTGTTCAAACGCTTGCTCAAGAAATACTATTCGCTCGTCACTCGTATACTTCTTTCCATCTGCCGCCTTTTCCAATAGCTTCTGAACATTCTTCGTTGGCGTGTACTCGCAATTTTGGGCATGCAGCATTCCCAACGAACAACAGAAAATGAAGAAAATGAATAAGCGTTTATTCATGTTGAATGAATCAAAGTTGATGTCCCATTTTTTCGCGTTTCGTATTCAAATAATTCTTGTTTGAATCGAATTCTGCACCGTGCAGAGGAACGCGTTCCACGCTAACAAAACCTATGCCTTGAAGCGCTTCCATTTTAAGCGGATTGTTCGTCAACAATTTTACTTGACGAATTTCCAATTCCAATAAAATTTCTACCGCTTGGTCGAATGTTCTTAAATCGGCATCGAAACCCAATGCCTCATTTGCTTCAATGGTGTCCATTCCTTTCTCTTGAAGCTGATATGCTTTTAGTTTATTGACTAAACCAATGCCTCTGCCCTCTTGACGAAGATAAATGAGCACACCCTTTTCTTCTCCGCATTGTTTTAAGGCTGCATGTAGCTGATCTCCGCAATCGCATTTGCGCGAACCGAAGACATCTCCGGTCATGCACTCTGAATGTATACGCACCACAACGGGCGACGACTTATCGCATTCGGGATGAATTAAAGCGAGGTTCGGAAGTTCGGCATTGCCGCTATCGAACGCCTTAATTTCAAAGTCGCCGTATTGGGTAGGAAGAAAAGTTGATACAAGCTCCACTATCGTTTCGAATTAGAACTTCAAAGATAATGGGGAATGTGCATTAATTGCTTTTCGCAGGCAACAAGAAACAAGACAATCCGCCAATTATTAAACTGGTTCCTGCCAAGACCATGGTGAAAATAAGTTGATCTCCAAAAAAGGTCTTGTATGCCCAATTGATTCCGCCCAATGCGGCTACAATTTGAGGAATAACAATGAACATGTTGAAGATACCCATTGACACACCCATTTTTTCAGGTCGAACAGAACTTGAAAGAATTGCGTATGGCATAGAAAGGATACTTCCCCAAGCAATTCCGACTAAAGCAAAACTCAAATTCATAATGCTCGCAAACTCCTGATCAGCGGCGAAGAGCAACAAAAATCCAACGCCTCCAGCAACTAAAGAAAAGAAGTGAATGACTCTTCTATTCACTCCGCGATTTGCGGTGTAGAATGTAAGCACAAGTGCGAATACCATTGAGCTCAATCCGTACATACCCATTGAACTTCCAACCAAATTCGCCGCGTTATTATAGGCCGCGAATTCTACTTCGAAATTAGCAGCGCCCTTCTCTGGCATGGGAGCGTTGTATACGTGTTCGGTTAGCGCAGGAACCGCGAATGACCACATGGTAAAAAACGCAAACCAACTGAAGAACTGAACCAATCCCAACTTCCACATAACAGCAGGCATGTGTGTGAAGCTCTTCCCAATTTCAACAACACCTTTCACAAAACCTTTCGTCTCCTCACGTTCCTTTCGGAAGGCTTCCATATCGGCCGGAGCCTCTTCTTTGGTTGTGAAGACTGTCCATAAAATGGAAGACATAAACACCACAGCGCCTATGGCAAATCCCCATTTCACGGAAGGAGGAATATGTCCCTCTGAAGCAGTATTCGAAAAACCTAAGAAGCTCAAGAACCAAGGAAGGTTACTCGCGATCCAAGTGCCAATTCCAATAATTAATGTTTGAACAACAAAGCCATACGAACGCTGATTTTCCGGAAGTTTATCGGCAACAAGTGCGCGAAAAGGTTCCATGGAAATATTAATGGAAGCATCCATGACCCACAAGAATCCTGCGGCGATCCATAGCTCCGGAGAATACGGAACGAAGAACAATGCAATAGAACTGAGAATAGCTCCTATTAAGAAGTAAGGTCTACGTCTTCCTAGACGAGGATGCCATGTGCGATCGCTCAAGAAACCAATAATTGGTTGGACAATTAATCCAGTTAACGGCGCTGCCACCCAAAGCAATGGAATACTATCCTCGGATGCACCCAACGCCTGAAATATGCGCGACATAAATCCACCTTGAAGAGCAAATCCAAACTGAATTCCCATGAAGCCAAAGCTCATGTTCCAGATTTGCCAAAAACTTAATCGTTGCTTATTCATACCTGCAAGATATAGAAAGTGTACGAAATACACTCACTCGCAGAAAAGATTTTTACAATTCGAAAATCACGCCTTCGTTGGCAATCTCCGTATTCGGAAATACCGTCATGGACTCTGTTTTGAAAAGCTCGTCATCGCTGAAGCGGCTACTATAATGTCCCACCACTAACTTTTTTGCACTTGCCATTTTCGCAATGGTTGCAGCTTGTATCGTTGTCGAGTGAAAGGTTTTTTTCGCACGCTCGGTATCTTCTTCCAAGAAGGTGGTTTCATGATAAACCAAATCTGAATTCATGATATTCGGAACAATGCGTTCGTCATAAGCTGTGTCTGAGCAATAGGCATATCGACGAATAGGAATAGACGGACTCGTTACTTTTCCAAATGGAATCACTTCGTTCGCTCGTTCAACATTTATTCCTTTCTTCAACAATAAAATCTCCGACGGTTGAAGTTTAAATTCAATAATGGCCCATTTCTCCACATTCAGTTTTCGTTCTTTCTCTTCAAATACAAATCCGGTGCAAGGCACGCGGTGCTTGAGCGGAAAAGAAAATACTCGAACAGTATCGTCTTCAAAAATGAGCTGTTTCTCTTTGTCTTGCGTTTCCACAAAATTCAATTCATAATCGAAGAACGAATCTGAAACTTTGAACTGAAGTCTAATCACCTCTTCCAATCCCGGAGGACCGTAAATGGTCAAAGGGGTTTTTCTTCCCAATAAATTATATGTACTCAACAATCCAATGAGTCCGAAAAAATGATCGCCATGAAGATGTGAAATGAAGATGGCTTGAATGCGCTGCATCTTCACCTTGTACTTCCGCAATTGCATTTGTGTTCCTTCGCCGCAATCGATGAGAAAATATTTATCGTGCATATTCACAACCTGCGACGTAGGCTTGTGTCGCGAGGTTGGCGTTGCTGCGCCACAACCGAGTATGGTTACTTGAAACTGCATAAAAAAGAAAACCGTCTCGCACTGGTCGAGACGGCTTCAAAGGTCGTGAATAATTCGTATTAGTGTTGAACTTGAATCAACTTCTCTGCAACATTCTTTCCTGAAACAAGACGAGCTACATAGTTTCCTGTTGGAAGGTTTGAAGTGTTCAAACGGTAAGTGTTAGCACCTGGAGTTGTCATTGTCTTCTCAGAGAAAACCAATTGACCCATGGTGTTGTAAACTGAAACCTCAGCTTGCTCGTTAGCACCCATTGGGAAAGTCACCAAAGTGAATTCGTTTGCTGGATTTGGAGAAACTTTAACTACGTCGTTGAAAGAAACACCTTCAGTTACGCTATTTCCAGAGAAGTCAAGGGTATAACCAGTGAACTCGTAAGGAACATCACCCAACAAAAGCAAGTTTGCAGTAACTACAATTTTAACTGGGAAAATACCCGTTGCGTTTGGAGTTCCAGTAATGTCTCCGCAGTAACCTGCACCAGCACCGAACATACAAGGATCTGCATATTCACCGTTGTTGTTACAAGCAATAGAAAGACCTAGACCTGAAAGATCTGCCCATGTTGTATCAACTGCAGAAACGATTCCGTAAAACACAGCATCCAAGTGAATTGAGTTAATAGAAATCAACGCTGGGTAAGTTGGATCAATATCGGCAGCAGTTGTTGGAGTTCTTACATAAAGAACATCACTGTATGGTTGACCTTGAAGACCTGGAGCGAAGTTTTCTCCTACAGCCGGATTCGGGCTAACACCGAAAGTTTGTCCTGCCCAATCGTAATCAGCAGAGTTACACTGCGCAGCAGCAGATAATGAAAGAGCTACAAAAGCTAAAACAGAAAGTAATTGTTTATTCATAAGGGTTTAGATTTCACGTTCAACTTCTTCCATATAAACCAAATCAATGGCCTCGTTCAAGGTTGGAGTGATTTTAAAAACCGAATCCAACTGCGAAATGGAAATTAATTTTTTTACAGTTTCTTGCAATCCACAAATGACAAACGTACCGTTCGCATCGCGACACAAGCGCTGTCCTACAAGCAATGCAGACAATCCCGAAGAGTCAATGTATTTCGTAGCAGACAAGTCAACGATAATATTTCGTTGCGTGCTTCTGTTTTGAAGAACCAATTCCGATTTAAGCTCTGGAGCATAAATGGCATCGAGTTTCTCCACGTTCG
>JBJOPP010000096.1:0-3447 GCA_046050685.1 Bacteroidota bacterium | reverse complement strand
AACGGAGATTAACAGCATCTTTCCGTCTATAGTGAACTCTTTGTGCCACGATTCTTTTGATGAAGAAATGAAAGTTTGCATTTCGAAATCGGGAATATGCAATTCCACGACAGGTGCTTTCCAGATCATTTCACTGACCTGATCTTTGGAAGGAAAAACGCGAAAGGTTAATTCCACTCCGTGAAAAATAATGCAGCTCACTTCAACGGGTTTGCTTTTCTTCAGCAGTTCCGATTCTTTTTCAGTAATTCGAAATCTAAGTGCGTTTTGTTTGATGCGCACTTTCATTTCAATCCGATTTCAGCAAGGCGTTCATTCAAAAAATCAATGGCCGTAATGGGTTCGTATTGCGGTTGCTCTCCTTCCTTCACGCATGAAGGAAGACAGTCTAAGTGCATTTCATTTCTTGGATGAAGGAAAAACGGTATGCTAAAACGAGGGGTGTCCCACTTTTCTCTTGGTGGATTCACCACGCGATGTGTTGTGCTCTTCAATTGATTATTGGTTAAGCGCTCGAGCATATCTCCAACGTTAACCACAATGTGATCAGGTAAAGCTGTAACAGCTACCCATTCGTTTTGCTTGTTCAACACTTCCAACCCGTCTGCACTTGCACCAATGAGCAAAGTGATTAAGTTGATGTCTTCATGCTGACCAGCGCGAACGGCATCTTTCGGTTCTGAGGTAATAGGAGGATAATGAATCGGACGAAGAATGCTGTTTCCTTCGTGAATGTGTTGGTCGAACCAATTTTCATCTAACCCCAGGTGAAGCGCAATGGCTCTGAGCATAAATCTGCCCGTGTTTTCAAGGTCTTTGTAGGCTTGAAGTCCAATGTTTAAAAATTCAGGAATTTCCTCAACATGAATATTTTCGGGATAGATTTCTTTGTTCGCGTTTGTTACAATCTGACCAAAATGCCAAAACTCTTTCAAGTCACCTGCATTTGAATCTTTCGCGTGTTCTTTACCAAAGCTGGTATATCCGCGTTGGCCAGCTAATTCTTTGCGCTCGTATTTTAATTTTACTTCGGTTGGAAGCGCGAAGAAATCTTGAACAGCTTTATAAAGTTGTTCGATTACATCTTCAGAGATAAGAGGATTCTTAACAGCTACAAAACCTATTTCTTCGTAGGCTTTTCCTAACGCATTTACGAATTGCTGCTTTTCTTCGGCAGTGCCGTTTACAAAATGGGCGAGGTCTACTGACGGGATGCCCATTGGAAGTTCATTCGACATAACAAGGTATTTCTACAAATCTAAATGCAGAAGCCTTCCTTGAAAATGACTTTTAATTAGATTTCGAACGATAGACCGTTGATAGAAATAAGTCTTTGAATTGGAATGCGTTGATTGCATTCTGTGTAAATAATCTCTTCTTGTCTCTCTTTCTTAAGATCAACAATCTTGGTAATTAACTCTTGCATTTGTCCGTCTATCAAGAATTGAATTTTTACTTTTTTGAACATGTGCTTTTTTTTTTACAAACTAACCTGTCCTAGATGAAGCGAGCATGAAGGTGATATTACCAAATCTTGAAGTGTAGTCGAGATATATTGACCATTTATTACTTCAAGCCTTTACATTCCCTTATTATCTTCGCCACATGTATCCTACTTTATATCATGCCTTCTACGATTGGTTCGGTGTCGAATGGTCTTGGGCAAAAATGTTGAATAGCTTCGGTTTCTTTGTCGCTTTGGCTTTCATTGCAGCGAGCTATACGCTGACCCTAGAACTTAAAAGGAAAGAATCACTAGGATTAATCAAAGGCGGAATTCGTAAAGTCGTTGTAGGAGGTGCTCCGAATATGATGGACATTTTCTTCTCTGGATTGATGGGATTTATTTTGGGTTGGAAGGTGATTTATTTGTTGTTGAACAGCGCGCGTTTATTCAATGGCGTGAATTCTCCTCAACATATTATTTTCTCGAAAAGTGGGTATCCGCTTTTAGGAATTTTGGTAGGAGGTGGATATGCTTACTTCCGTTATTACCAAGAAAAGAAAAAGCAATTGCCTCAACCGGAAGTGAAAATGGAAGCGTTTTCTGCCGGAGAATACACTGGGACGATTACCTTCTTGGCGGCTATTGGAGGATTGGTTGGAGCGAAATTGTTCCACTTGTTTGAGAACCCTTCAGAGTTGGTAGAATTCTTTACACACCCTTCGTTGGAAAGTTTTATCAGTGGTCTTACGGTTTATGGCGGATTGATCGTTGGTGCAATTGTCGTATTGTCGTTTGCGAGAATGAAGAAGATTCCTATGTTGGTCTTGTCAGACGCTGCCACTCCGGGAATGATATTGGCATACGGAATTGGTCGAATGGGTTGTCACACAAGCGGTGACGGTGATTGGGGAATTGAAAACTTAAGTCCGAAACCCGGATGGCTTTCATGGTTGCCCGATTGGGCTTGGTCATACGACTATCCGAATAACGTGAATCGAGTAGGAGAGTTTATGTCGTCAAATCAATATCCTGGTTATGGAACACATTTAGTACCGGGTGTTTTTCCAACACCGTTGTATGAAATTGTTGCTGCAGTTGCTATCTTCATTTTCTTGTGGGCTATTCGGAAGCGCATTCAAACCGCTGGAATCATTACTTCCTTTTATTTAATTTTTAACGGGATGGAAAGATTCTTCATTGAAAAGATTCGTGTAAACAATAAATTCGACTTTCTAGGTGTTGAGGCTACACAGGCGGAAATAATTGCTGTCTTGTTTATGCTCGGAGGAGCTATATTGCTTTACTTTTCGTTGAAAAGAAAATCAGCCAACAAGGCGACATTGGCTTAGAAAAGAGAGGTTTAGGGTATAAATGTGAATGAAAAGATGTTTTTTTTCTTGAAATTGAAAGAAAGTTAGTGTTACATTTGTGCCCCGTTTCAGTTTAGAAACACAACATTTTAGAAACATAAAAACTTACAGATATGGCAGTTGAAATTACAGACACAAACTTCAGTGAATTGGTTGATGGTTCAGACAAAGTAGTTATGATTGATTTTTGGGCAGAGTGGTGCGGTCCATGTAAATTGGTAGGTCCTATCGTTGACGAATTATATTCAGAATACGAAGGTCGCGCTGTTGTAGGTAAGGTTAACGTAGACAACAATCCAGAAATCAGCGCGAAATTTGGAATCAGAAATATCCCAACAATCATTTTCGTGAAGAACGGTGAGGTTGTAGACAAAAGCGTAGGTGCTGTTCCTAAGAACGTACTTTCTGAAAAGCTTGATGCTATTCTTTAATAGTTTCATTTTTTTTTTTTTTTTGAAGAGGACCTCGGTCCTCTTTTTTTTTACTATAAATGTGGTATTGCCCTCCTCTTTCGATTGGCCTTTCTTTGCAATTGAGAATTAATCTAAATAGAACCGATGAGAAAGAGTTTATATGCGATAGCAGCCAGTTTAATGGCGTTGAGCGCAATGGGACAAGGCGATACATTAC
>JBJOPP010000095.1:0-2887 GCA_046050685.1 Bacteroidota bacterium | reverse complement strand
CGATGGGAATTGGTTGAATTCAAACCATTCTCCGAGAAAAGAATTACGGGAGTTCTATCCTTTAACGTTGCTTATGATCGTTTGTTGAGTGGGTTTTAGAAATTATTCGCAGCGACTTTAAGATCCTTATCTCCTATTTTTTTTGATAAAGATTTATCAAATCCCGTGATTATAATTCAAGGTCACTGGTGGAATATTCCAACTTAAACCAATTCCAGTTCGACTGACACCTATGTATCCCATAGAGGAATTCACTAGTTGTTTTGCATGCGTTGTGTGTGTGAGATAAGCCGTCAAATCAAACAAGAATAAAAATCCACCTTGAAGTAAAAGGCTTTTTCCATAGCCGCTTTGTCGCTGTTCAAAAGGTCCCGATTCTTTCGATTTATTTAGAAGTAGCCATCCACACGAAACATACGCAACATCCACACATGTGTTGATGAGAAAAATCTTTTCTGTCTTTCTCTGTTCACGAAGGGTTTCCGCATAGGTTAAATCCGTTCTTGCTTTATTCGCTTTGACGTATCCAGGAATGGCAAGTCCGATATTTACTAGGTTCCACATCACATTCATTTGATGAAAATACGTTGACTCATTCGATTTAGCCTGCGACCAACCAATTCCACTAGCAACGAAATTCGTTGTAGCCCAAGTTCCTAGTCCGACCATTAATCTTTTATCCACTTCCACTCTTGTTGCATTGAACGGCACGTAATTCTGTCCGTAAGAGCAATCAAACAGCAGGACAAAAAAAGACACTAGGAATAATTTCATATTAGGAAAACTTCAGGAACATATCACGTGATTGCTCATTCGTTGTAAAGTTAGGGGAAAATAGTTGTTCATTGCAAGCTGAAAAAGTCACACCGCTCTCGTTGCTCGCTCTCGCTCTGTCTTTCGGATTACGCTGGCGCGTTTTCCCAAGGATTTGTTCATCGCAAGCATAAACCCAAAATTGCTGTGCAATTTTTAGTTTTTTTGTTTTTAAGCGCTTATCAAAATGAATTTTGAACGAAGGGATTGGACCTACCGTCGAAAAAAGAGTAAACGGTAAAAAACGATAAAAGTACCGTTTATGTGATTTTAAAAAGAAATCAACTTAATTTGTTCAGGAAGTTCTTTGCGAATTCCTCCTCTATTTTTCTGACTTCTTCCTCATTCAATTCTTTAAACTCATTCAGTCTAGCACGCTTGGAGAGTTGACCATTTCCCTTTTCAAGGAACTGTACCAAAAGTCCTATTAGTGAATCTGGCATATCAAATTGAGAATCGATGTATCGCTTGAAAGCATCGTATGCATTCAAGTAGTTTACCTCCTCAGGAATGATCCTATTCAATGTGTCTTTTACGCATTCAAACAAGAATTCAGCATGAGGAGTTAAATCCATGTATCTATAAAAATCAATGGTGTCATTTAGAACCTCAATATTATGGTCTGGAGTCTCTTTCCATTCTATAAAATCCAGCAGCGGTCTTGAATTTCCTTCCAGTACTTGTTGGTATTCTCTCAAATGATCTAGAATGGAGGCTGAAACAGGGAAAATAAAGCCTTGCTGTGAAAAATCTTTAAGCGCAAGAAGGTGATGAATGATGTAGCGATGTATTCTTCCATTACCATCTACAAAAGGGTGGATGTACACAAACCCAAATGCAATTTTAGTTGCAGCAACAACCGCATCTATTGGGTCTTTGGTTAGTAGTTGACTTGTCTCAATTAGACCATTCATTAAGCGTTTAAGATCTTCTGGTTTTGCAGATATATGATCTGGCAGCGGCTCTCCGCTAAAGCGATCATGCTCTCCAACAAATCCTCCTGACGTTCTGAGTCCCAACTTCAAGAATCGTTCGTTTTCAATTACGAGTTGTTGTAGTCGACACAATTCATCAATCGAAAGTTCGCGAATACCCGCCTGACCTATCGTTTGCCCCCAACGGGCTGCTCTTTTACTTTTAGGGCTTTCACCTTCAATTGAAAAAGATGCCTTTGAATCCTTGAGTAATAAAAAAGAAGATGCACGTAAAAGTAGTTCTTTGCGAAAGCCCTTCAGGTAATCCGCTCGTTTCGAGGAGAAATTCTCCTTTACAAATTGTTCCAATCTTTCCGTTCTGTGAACCAAAGGACAGAAATCAATCGTGCCTGGAAGGTTGTTGAACACCATGTGTCTAGGTGACCGTATACCGCTACCACTGAATTGTAGCTTAGGATCAACAGCCAAAACGTAACTCTTCTTATTTACATCATTAATACCCGGAAGTTCTTTGCCAATAAGCCATTCTATTAAAAACCAAATTCTTCTCGAATATTGGCCTGAAGGTTCTATCGATACCAGTTCAGTTAATTGTTCCAAATTGTAATGTGAGGTTAGTTTACTAAAGTACAGTAAATTTACCCCCTCATATTTCAGAGCGAATACCAAGTGGTTGTAAAGTGCGTTGATTTCATCCAGCGAAGCATTGTCATCTGGTGCGTAGGCTTTAGGGAAGAGAAGAAATTCATCACTGACCTTTTTCTTTGATCCTGCTGTGATCAAGGCAATCCGTCTTGGAATAGGTATTGGAAGCCCTATTTTTTGAATGACGGCTGCATAACCAACAATTAATTCGTGTTCAGGTAACTTACGTCCCGCAAAATTGGGTGCAAATCGAGAAAAGTGAGCGCTTTGAGTCATTTAAATTAAATAATGAGCGCAATTTAAGAAGAAACAAGCGCACTCCCAAAATAATGAGTGCATTTTGAATAATATATTTAAAATTGAGCGCAATTATTTCAAAAAGTTCTAACTTCTCTATTTTTCAATCAAACTCAATATAACAAAGGGATTACGCTAACGCGTTTTCCCATGGATTTGTTCATCGCAAGCATAAACCCAAAATTGCTGCGCAATTT
>JBJOPP010000094.1:0-2948 GCA_046050685.1 Bacteroidota bacterium | reverse complement strand
AGGTAATAGACTCAACGGAACCTTTCCCTCCTTGTTGGGAATTTCTGATCCGCTACTCGCAAGTTTACTTACCAAGTTGTATGAGGCGGAAAGTCTCTACAACCGCAGAAAAGTGTTAGTTGGAGACAAGGACCCCGAATTGTTGAACCTTCAAAGTGAAGTAGAGAAGTTGAAAAACGGAATTATCATTTCCGTAGGTAACGTTCGTCTCAATTTACTATCTGCCAAGCGTCCTATAGAGCAAGAATTGAACTCTCGGTTATCGGAACTCTCAACCTTGCCTTCAAAAGAACGTGCGCTGTTAGATATCAGTCGTCAACAGACCATCAAGAATTCCATCTACACTTTCTTGCTTCAAAAGCGCGAAGAGTCTGCCATCTCCTATGCTTCAACGCTTTCCGATGTGAGAATTGTAGAGCCTGCTAAGGGTTTTAGTAGTCCCATCAGTCCGAAACGGTCAATTATATGGTTAGCGGCTTTTGTTTTGGGATTGGCGATTCCTTCGGGATTGGTTTTATTAAAAGAAAGGCTGAATTCGAAAATTTTATTTCGAAGCGACATCGAGAAGTTGGTTTCCATTCCAATTATTGGCGAAATTTTCCAATCGAAACTGACTGAAACGGATTTGATATTTGTCGAGAACTCTCGTTCAGTTATGGCTGAGAGCATTCGTTCGGTAAGAACCAAATTGCCGTTTTATTTTACCCGCGAAGATCAAAAAGTGTTATTGGTGTCTTCCTCTGTTCCTGGTGAAGGGAAGTCTTTCTTGGCTTCAAACATCGGTTTGTCCATTGCCATGATGGGCAAGAAGACGCTCATTATTGGTGGTGACATGCGTAAACCAAAATTGCACAAGACCTTCGGAATATCCAACTCCATAGGATTGTCCACCTACCTTATTGGAAAATGCACCGTAGAAGAAACGATTGTTGAAACAGAACACGAAAATTTATTTGTTCTTCCTTCCGGTCCTATTCCTCCGAACCCATCGGAACTCTTGGTTCAAGATCGTTGGCCGAAATTAATGGAAGAATTAAAAATTCATTTCGATTTCATTGTACTGGATACTCCGCCACTCGGGCTCATTAGCGATGCTGAGATGATGGCTAAGCAATGTGACCTTTCTCTTTTCGTGGTGCGACACGACCACAGTCCGAAAGAAGCAGTGAAGAAGGTGTTGGGCACCCAAGACTTCGCTAACCGTTTCCCTCGCACCGTATTGGTATTTAACGGATTGAAACAACGCGGCATTGGTTATTACGGCTACGGTTACGGTTACGGTTACGGCTATGGATATGGCTACGGTTACGGCGGATATAGCTACGGTGGGTATGCGTATGGTAGTGAGAGTAAGAAAACACCATTGCTGAAGAAATTAAAAAATAGAATTAAAAAGTTTTTTAAATAAATGAAAAAAATAGCTCTTGTAACGGGAATCACAGGTCAGGATGGTTCATTTTTAGCAGAATTGTTGTTGGAAAAAGGCTATCAAGTGCATGGGTTGTTGAGACGAGCTTCCTCATTTAATACAGGTAGAATTGAGCACCTTTACTTTTCTGAATGGATTAAAGATGCCCACGGAAATAAGAAATTGGAGCTCCATTATGGGGACATGACAGATTCGTCTTCTTTAATTCGAATTATTCAACAAGTTCAACCCGTCGAGATTTATAATTTAGCCGCACAAAGCCACGTGAAAGTGTCATTTGAAGTTCCTGAATACACCGCGGAATCAGATGCAGTGGGAACCCTTCGAATATTAGAAGCTGTGCGTATACTGGGGTTAGAGAAAACATGTAGAATCTACCAAGCGTCAACCAGCGAGTTATATGGAAAAGTTCAAGAAGTTCCGCAATCGGAAACCACACCGTTTTATCCGCGTTCTCCATACGGAGTAGCGAAGCAATACGCTTTTTGGATCACCAAGAATTATCGCGAAGCCTACGGCATGTATGCAGTAAACGGTATTTTGTTTAACCACGAAAGCGAACGTCGCGGAGAAACATTCGTGACTCGAAAAATCACTTTAGCCGCCGCACGCATTGCGAAAGGCTTACAAAAGAAATTGTATCTTGGAAACTTAAGCGCCCAGCGCGATTGGGGCTATGCGAAAGACTATGTAGAATGCATGTGGCTCATGCTTCAGCACGATACCCCGGAAGATTTTGTGATTGCCACCGGAGAAATGCACACCGTGCGTCATTTTTGCAAACTTGCGTTTCAAGAAGCTGGAATTGAATTAAAATGGGAAGGTGAAGGTGTGAATGAAAAAGGGGTGAATGTTAACACAAATGAAACACTTGTGGAAGTAGATCCAAAATACTTTCGTCCAGCTGAAGTCGATCAATTGCTCGGCAATCCAACCAAAGCAAAAACGCTTTTGGGCTGGAATCCGAACAAGACGTCGTTGAACGAATTGGTGAGGATTATGGTGAGCAATGACCTTAAGTTAGTGGAAAAGGAGCAAACTATGTAAATCCCTTTGGGGTAAACTGAAGTAAATACGGCTTCGCCGTGTAAGGGCAGCACCACTTACCCCCGAAGGGGACTTACTTTAACTTACTCCGAAGGAAATTATATTTAAAAAGTAAGTTAAAGTAAGTGCCGCGTTGCGGCGTAAAAGGAATACAAATTACACCCAACGGGTAATTACTGCGAAGCAACTTACCCTGAAAGGAATTAAATAAAATGTTGAAGAGTACAACGAGCGAAAGAAAATGGTTGGTGCTGAAGACGAGGGCTAATGCTGAGAAGAAAGTAGCAGAGCGCCTAGCTTTAAAGGGTATCGAAGTTTATCTTCCCTTGTACACCACCATGAAACAGTGGAGCGATCGGAAGAAGAAAGTTCAAAAGCCCTTGATTTCGTCAACGGTTTTTGTTCATGTGGAAGAGAAAGAGAGAGAGTTGTTGTGGAATGTGGTGGGTGTAAGCGGTATGTTGTATTACCT
>JBJOPP010000093.1:0-6557 GCA_046050685.1 Bacteroidota bacterium | reverse complement strand
TGGACAGGTGAAAATTCGTACTTGGAAAGGACCGAGCTACATTCCGAATCCCCTGAATACTTATGCTGGAGTAGGTTGGATTTTGGCTAAAAATTGGTGGCCGTATCAACGTCCAAGCTTTGTTACCCCGCCTTTTCCTGGTTATGTTAGCGGACATTCAACGTACTCCAGAACTGCTGCAGAAGTAATGACCTTGATAACTGGAAGTCAGTTTTTCCCCGGAGGTATGGGTGAATTCTTTGCAGCTCAAAATCAATACTTAGTTTTTGAAGAAGGCCCGTCAACCGATGTTGACTTGCAATGGGCGACCTATCAAGATGCTTCGGATCAGTGCTCACTTTCCCGCATCTGGGGTGGAATACACGCGCCATTTGACGATATCGCTGGAAGAAAAATTGGAATGGAATTGGGACCACAAGCGGTTCATTTTGCAGAGTCGATAAATAACGCAGGAGTTCCTCACGTGGTGAGTGTTACTTTCTCTGATCCTATTATTTCTTCTTCGGATATTGGAAATTCAGTGAGTGCATTTTTCCACTTCAATAAGCCTATGTCGGCAGGTGCTATTCCAACAGTAACATTTGCTTCTGTTGATTTATCGGCTTTAGGAGTTCTTACGCAATCGAATGTGTTTTGGTTGAACGATTCTACATTGGCTGTTGATTATTTGGTTGCTCAGGCCACTCAACCATACAGTGGAATTAATTTCCGCGTTGTAGGTGGAAAAGGAATCGATGGATGTTTCGCAAGAGCATACGTGGGCGGTAATTGGAAGATCGATATGGTTCGTCCAGAGCTAACAGCATCTGTGGCTTCAGACATATGGATCACCGATGCAACTGCAGCGGCAGGAACAACTGAAGTTACGCTTTACTTCAACAAGACCATGAATGTGAATGCACCGGCAATATTATCATTTACAGATCAAGTGCCTGCTGGATTGTCTCAAAATGTTGCATCTGGATATTGGAGCAATGCGAGTACGTATCACGCGGTATTCGACGTAACTGACTTGAATGAAGAATGGGTGAATGTTGACTTACATTCTTTAACCGCAAGTGATTTGGCTGGAAACCTTCAAATAGAGGACACATTAATTGATGTGTTGAATATTGACACTCGCAATCCTGCTGTGAATGTTGTTTCTTCAAATGCTGTATTAACCGATGCAACGGCTGGACAGACTTTCCAATTGACTTTCACTTTTGAGGAAGACATGAATGTTAGTGAGACTCCTGTAGTGACATTTGTTGAAGGAGATCCTGAATTGAATTCAATCAGCTTGATTTCTTCAACATGGACTTCGGCTTCTGAATTTGTTGTTGAATATTTGGAAAACGATGGACAGGAGTTGTTCCCTGCGTTAACACCAATGATAAGCGCAACTGATATTCACGGTAACGCCGCTGTAGTTGTTGAATCTAATGTCTTCATGATTGATACAGAGAATCCAACAGTGGTTCAAATTGTTCCTTCAACAACACTTTATGAAGGGTTAACATCAGACTTCTACATAGATGTAGTGTACAGCGAGGCAATGACAGCTTCTACAGCACCGGTTTTGACTTTTGCTGATCCGTTTGTACTTGACTACTTCACACTAACTGGAGCGACTTGGATAGATGCAACAACATATAGATTCACCTATACCTTAACACTGTTAGATGCTTCATTCACAAGCATGAACTTAACAGTATCGCTTGCAAATGGACTTGATTTAGTTGGAAATCCATTCATCAACTCTGACTTTGCTGATGTCATTAGTATTGATATTTTCGGAAGTGTTAGCGAGTCTACATTGAATGCGATACATGTATTCCCGAATCCATCTTCTGACATGGTTATCGTTGAAGGAATACATTCCATGTTGAATGTCACTGTTCGCGACGAAGTGGGAAGAATTATTCACGCAGGGAAATCAGCGAGCCGCATTGAATTAAATGTTTCAAACTGGGCGAGCGGAATTTACTTGATGGAATTCAATGACGGGAAAGGGTTGAAGCAGGTTCGATTTATCAAAAGATAAATACGCACTTCGTGCGATGACACAACACGTTGTGATGACAATCTAAGATTGATGACACTACGTGATGACCGTTCCGGATGACCTTCTTCGAAGGATTACACTGCGTGATGATTACTTCGCGTAGCGTCATCGATTGAAAATCGTCATCACGACTGATTCGTGTCATCACAATGTATATTGTGTCATCATCGCTTTTGCGATGTCATCACAACGAGAGTTGTGTCATCAGCGCTTTGCGATGTCATCACGACTTTGTCGTGTACTGATGGCCTCCGCTTCCATTTTCTCGAAGGCAGAAATCACGCGTTTGACAAGCGGATGACGAATCACATCGCTACCGGTTAATTCAATAACACCAATGCCCTCAACATTGCGAAGCAATTCTACGCTACGCATGAGCCCGCTGGGCTGATTGCGTGGAAGGTCGATTTGCGTGGCGTCGCCTGTGATGACAAACTTCGCCTGTTGCCCCATACGCGTAAGGAACATCTTCATTTGAGTAACTGTCGCGTTCTGCGCTTCATCTAAAATAACAAAGGCTTTGTCCAAGGTACGTCCGCGCATGAAGGCGAGTGGTGCTATTTCAATCACTCCCTTTTCCATATACTCCGCTAACTTATCGTAAGGAATCATATCCATGAGCGCGTCGTACAACGGCTGCAAATACGGATCGAGTTTTTCTTTTAAATCGCCTGGAAGGAAACCTAAATTTTCTCCGGCTTCAACTGCCGGACGAGTCAATACGATTCTTCGAACTTCTTTGTCCTTCAAGGCTTTTACTGCGAGGGCTACGGCGGTGTATGTCTTTCCACTCCCAGCAGGTCCAATGGCGAAGAGCATGTCGTTCTTCGACATAGATTCTACCATCTTCTTTTGATTCGGCGTACGGGCTGTTATTTTATTTCCGCCCGGACCAAAAACCAATACATCTCCATTTGCTTTTTGAATATCGGGAGCATCTGTTTCCCCCAATGCAATGCGCTCCAATTGCTGAAGCGTTATGCTGTGGTATTTGTCAATGTGCCAAAAAATAAGAGACAGAAAATCGTCGAGACGCTGAAGCTCATCGTCACTGCCAATGGCCTTCAGCATATTGCCGCGGGTCATTATTTTTAACTTCGGAAATTTCGATTGAACGAACTTGAATTTTACGTTATTCGGTCCAAAGAATTCAATGGGATCTATGGAGGGAAGGAAGAGCTCTTTTTCTGCCAATTTTTTGCACAATTAATTGTGTCGAAAATAATGGAAATTGCTGTAGCACACTGTTATTTTTCAATGAAATTTGTTTTCATTCTAATTTATCCATGTCTATCGTTGCGCTTATATCAGATCTCGGAACCAAAGATCACTACGTTTCTTTGGTGAAAGCTGCGTTGCTGAATAGCAATCCAACGATAGTACCCGTGGACATCTCGCACGAAGTGGGGTCGGGAGAAATTGGTGAAGTGGCTTTCTTATTCCGAAGCGTTTGGGAAAGTTTCCCATACGGAACCGTATTCATGAACGGAGTAAGCAGCTACAAGCAAAATGGAATAGAGCATGTCATAGTTGAATACAAAGATCGTTATCTCATTACCGCCGACAACGGTTTGTTCTCGCTCATGTTCATGGAAGCCGAAGAGCAAGAATTCAAAGCATATTTGTTGAAGTTAGACGGTGAAGACGATAGTCGTTTTCCGATGTCAGGTGTTTTCGCTAAAGCGGCAGCACAAATTACCCAAGGAAACGCCCCAGAAACCTGGTGTTCTCCTTATCCGGAATTAAAGAAGATCAAAGGACTAGAGCCTTATATGTCGGGACAAGACTTGATTATTCAAGTGAACTACATTGATAAATTCGGAAATTTATACTTCAATTTAACGAAGAAAATGTTCGAGGAAATTGGCAAAGGAAGAAGCTTCGCGATTCCAATTAAACCGCAAACAACAATTAATAAATTCCATTCTGGATTTAAAGATGTTGAAATGGGAAATGAAGTCGCCTTTTGGGGACAAAACAACTACTTGGTCATCTCAATGAATCTTGAAGACGGAGGAGATAGAGCGGTAACTTTTAACAGACTTATGGCCTTGCGACTGGGCGACTCATTAACTATTTCATTCCATGGTGACGCGAATCGTTAAAATGTCTTTTGATCGAGCGAACGCTGAATTGTTCCTTGAGATTTTCAATGAACACCGTGAGCAAATTCGTGCAGCGGAAGGATGCACTTACCTTGAGTTGTGGCAAACCGAAGAAGCAGATTCAACACTTTTCTTTACCCACAGCAGATGGGAAAGTGAAGACTTTTTGAATAACTACAGAAACAGTGATATTTTCAAAATCGTTTGGCCGAAAACGAAGGCGTTGTTCAATGCATCGCCGCAAGCTTGGACCGTGAATAGTCTTGTAACATTGCCGTAATGGAAGAATTGATATCTCCGTTCGTTGCCTTTCAAAAAATAGTTGAGGTATTTCCGAAATCGGGTGAAGAGATTGTTGCGTTGCATTTAGCTTCAGGAAGAACGCTTACCGAGTCGGTGAGTTCTGATCGCGATCAGCCGCCCTTTCATCGTGTTATGATGGACGGATATGCATTTCAGTTTTCTTCATGGGAAAAAGGAATACGTGAATTTCATGTTGAAGGAATACAAGCTGCTGGAGAGGCACCCCTCACATTGAAGGGAGAAAACGGTTGCATAGAAATCATGACAGGAGCGGCCTTACCGAACGATTGTTCGGTGGTGATTCAATATGAAAAATCAATTCGAAAAGAGAACTGTGTTGAATTTCAAATTGAAGAAGTAAAGCATTTTCAAAATATTCACGCAAAGGGATTCGATAAGAAATCTGGAGAAGTTATATTGAAGGAAGGAATCGTTATTGGTCCTATTGAAATGGCTTGTCTAGCCTCTGTTGGAAAGACTCGCGTGAAAGTGAAAAAGCGTTTGAACGTGGCTATTATTTCAACGGGAAATGAATTGGTGGAAGTGCATGAAACGCCTTCCGATCATGAGATTCGATCGAGTAATTTAGAAATGCTTCAGTCTTTATTGAAACCACATTGCGAACAGATGAGCGTTTTCCGATTGTCTGATGACGAGCAGGAAACGGCGCATTTCATTCAACATGAATTAGAGAATTTTGATATCGTTTGTTTTTCAGGCGGAGTGTCGAAAGGCAAATACGATTTTGTTGCAAAGGCTTTAGAAGAGCATGGAATAGTAAAACATTTTCATGGCGTGAAACAAAAACCGGGAAAGCCATTTTTCTTTGGGAGCAAGAATGAGACGGTTGTCTTTGCTTTTCCTGGCAATCCAATTTCTGTTTTGCATTGTGCCACGCGCTATTTAATTCCACAATTGAAGAACGATTCCATTGAAGAAGTTCAGTTGAAGAGCAATTACATCAATAAATCTGCGCTTACCGTTTACTTGCCCGCATTTATTTCCACCGATAAAAATGGAATGCGAATAGCAGAACTCATTCATCAAAACGGATCGGGCGATTATATGGGAGCGATAGGAGCGAACGGATTTGTAGAAGTTCTTCCTAATCAAGAAGTGAAAGAAAACGAAGTGATTTCGTTTTATAAATTCTAACCTCCAACCGAGGCCATACTCTGAAAGTTTTTTGTCACCTGCATTTCTTCTGCAGCAAATCCATCTTTCGGTTTGGTTAAACAGGCAGCCTCCAACGCATGCTGAATTTCTTCATTTGATTTCCCTTCTCGAAGCAATGTGCGAAGCAAAAGGGAAGGCGGAGCGTAGAGACAAGACTTCACGAATCCTTCCGGTGTAATGCGTATGCGATTGCATGTTCCGCAAAACGTTCTGCTGTATGCCGCAATAATTCCTACTTGTCCAGCATGTCCGTCTATGGTGTAGTTCTGAGATGTGGCGCCTGATTCAAAAGGCAATGAGGTTAACGAAGGGAAGTGATTGGAGAGTTCTTGTTCTAACTTTTTCCAATTCCATTTCACGGCATGATGATATTCTTTTCCGTTGAACGGCATCTCTTCAATGAATCGAACCTTTATGTTACGCTCTTTGGTTAACTGCGCAAGTTCTACGATGTCTTCTTCGTTGTGGTGTTCAAGAATAACGGCGTTAATGCTCGTCTTTATATTTTTCGCAATAAGTTTCTCTAGCGTCTCTTGAACACGATGAGCCTCGTTGCGTTTGGTCATTGCGAAAAATCGCTCTTCGTTCAACGAGTCTATACTGAGGTTCACGGCATCCCAAGGGAATTGAAAAAAACGTTCTGACGTTTTTTCGTTAAACGTTCCGTTCGTGGTTATTCCAATGGAATGAAACGCATTCAAGCTGAATGCATGTTCGGCGATTTCGAAAAAATCGCCACGCGATGTTGGCTCTCCGCCTGTAAAACGAATCTTTGTAATTCCGCTTGCGGCCAACACTTCCAACATTTTTTTCCACTCGGAAGTGGAAAGCAATTGCGCGTTCTTCAACCACTTCAATCCTTCTTCCGGCATGCAATACGTGCAACGCAAATTGCATTTGTCGGTGACAGCAAGACGCGCATATGT
>JBJOPP010000092.1:0-5330 GCA_046050685.1 Bacteroidota bacterium | reverse complement strand
CACTTCAGTTCGAATAGCAATATTTGAATTTTGAGTTGTCTCTACGTCGTATGCGAGTCGAGCTGTTCTCGGAAAGAAAAGCACAGGTGTTTTTTCTTGCTCTTTTTCATCGGAACCAATTTCTAAAATTGCTTCAAGATCATTCAGGAAATACGCGGCCTTTTCTTTGTCGTCGAGCACCACCAATTGTGTAACGGGAGAAGAACTGTAGAATGCGCTGCAAATGAAAGCGGGAACGCTTCCAGCAAGACCTTTTAAATGAAGTTTGCTTTTCTCTTCAGCGACTTTGCTTTCGATTGCTGCTATTTCTTTTTCCCAAATGGAAAGACGTGGTTTCATAGGTGCTTTATCAAACGAGTAAACCCCGAGATTGCTTTCTCGGGGAATTTTGTTTCAACAAAAGTAAAGGATGCGCGTCGCTACAAAAAGTTAATTCGATTTTTTAATGGTGAAGCCAAAGGTGCTTCCCACTTCTTCTGTACTTCGAACACTGATTGTTTGCTGATGGTTTTCAATAATGTGTTTGCAAATGGCTAGGCCCAATCCTGATCCACCTTCATGGCGTGAGCGACTTTTATCTACTCGATAGAAACGTTCAAACAGACGAGCAAGATGTTCTTTTGCTATTCCAATACCATTGTCCGCCACTTCCACAAGAATATTATCATTCATGTCGTAAAAACGAACACGGGTTTCACCTCCTTCAACGCCGTAGTTAACGCTGTTAACGATAAGGTTAATGAGCACTTGCTCAATTTTGTTTCGGTCACCGTCTACCCACAGCTCGTTGAAAGGACCATTTTTCACAAAGAGGGTTACTTTTTTTTCAGATGCGAATTTCTCCAAAGAATCACATATTTCGTGTGCGAGTTGAATAATATCGAAACGAACAATCTTCAAAGGAACTGCTCCACTTTCTAATCGAGAAATTTCATCTAAGTCTGAAACCAGATGTTCCAATCTTTCGCAACTCGTAATGGCGCGTTCAAGAAATTTCTTACGAAGCTCTTGATCCATGTCGTCATTTTCAGCAAGGGTATCTAAATAACCTTGAATATTGAAAATTGGAGTTTTCAATTCGTGCGCAAGGTTTCCGATAAATTCCTTTCTGAAATTATCGGCGTGTTGCAATTCTTTGATTTCGCCAATCTTTTCCTCTGCCCAATGCGCCACATCTTGATTCACATCCGCAAGAATATCAACGCTCATTTCAAGACGTTTTTTTTCTGCTTGTGTTTTGAATGAGTGAATGGTTTTGTAAATCACTTTTACTTTGCTGTATAGAAATCGCTCAATGAAGGAAGCCACAACGAAATAGGTTATGGACATACCAAGAACAATAAACAGAAGTAATAACAAGATTTCGAAATCTCGTTCAAGCAGATATGCAATAACGAAATAAACTGTTGCAAGAGGCAACACAACGAAAAGCGCAGAGGCTAAGGCAACTTGTTTGGGAGTTCGAACGTTCACGCTTCGAATTTATAACCAACTCCCTTAATTGTTTTAAAATTTTCGTCACCTAATTTTTCACGAAGCTTGCGAATATGAACATCAATGGTTCTATCACCTACGATTACATCGTTGCCCCAAATGGAATTCAATATGTTTTCACGAGTAAATACGCGGCCTGGAGCACTTGAAAGCAAAACAAGTAGTTCGAATTCTTTTTTTGGAAGTTGAATTTGAACACCGTCTTTCGTTACCAAATATTTTTCGCGGTCAATTTCTATTCCGCCAATACTCATTTCTTTTTTAACATCTGCTGGTCCAGATCGACGGAGCAATGCCTTTATTTTAGAAACCAATAAACGCTGTCTGATAGGTTTTGTAATGAAATCGTCTGCACCTGCTTCAAACCCTGCGATTTGACTGTAATCTTCGTTACGAGCAGTAAGGAAAGTAATGACAACATTTTGAAGTGAAGGAATCTCACGAATTTCTCTGCATGTTTCCATACCATCCATTTCAGGCATCATAACATCTAGAATAATTAAATCGGGCAATTCTCTTTTAGCTACTTCAAGACCCTTTCTTCCATTCAAAGCTGTGCATACTTCATACCCCTCTTTTTCCAAATTAAATGTGAGCAAGTCAAGAATGTCTTGTTCGTCGTCTACACAAAGTATTTTTGGTTTTTTTGCCATTCTATTGCAATCTTTGAATCTAATTACTCAGCACGAAGGTAGGAGTGTTTTTGGTACATACGAGCTGCTTAAGGTTAACCTAAAGTTAAGTTTTCTTAACGCGGAAATGATATAAAAATGGGACAATTTCAGAATAAGGTGGTTTGGATAACCGGTGCTAGCAGTGGCATAGGTGAAGCAGTTGCTAAAGCTTTTAATAAGGCCGGGGCTACTGTCATCATTTCATCGAGAAGAGGCGAGGAATTGGAACGTGTTAAACAATCTTGCAGTAACCCTTCAAACGTTTATGTTTTTCCATTGGATTTAACGAACACCTCTTCCATACAGCAGGTTACAAGTGAAGTATTGTCGAAGTTTGAAATAGATATTTTATTCAATAACGGTGGTATAAGTCAGCGTTCACTAACGGTTGAGACAACGGTTGAGACAGATCGGAAAATTTTTGAAGTGAATTTTTTCGGTCATGTCCAAATAACGAAAGCCATCTTGCCTCAAATGTTGAAACGTGGTTCCGGAAGAATAGTCACCATTTCCAGTTTAACCGGTAAATGGGGATTTTATTTACGATCGGCCTATGCTGCGTCGAAACATGCTTTGCACGGATTTTTTGATTCTTTGCGAATGGAAGTGGAAGATCAAGGAATCGGAATAACCTTGATTACGCCCGGATTTATTTCAACTGAGATTTCAAAAAACGCCATAGATCGAAATGGTGCTCCGACAGGAGAAATGGACAATAATCAAGCACAAGGTATTTCTGCGGACGAGTGTGCAAATCAAATTCTAGCAGGCATAGCTGCTAGTAAGAGTGAATTTGGTGTTGGAGGAAAAGAACTGCGTGGTCTTTTTCTGCACAGGTATTTCCCAAAGCTTTTTAGAAAAATTCTGAAAAAAACAGCAGCACGTTAATCTTTGATTCTTGAGAATCGAAGGGCGTTCAACATGAAATTTGGGAGAGGTTTCAGCGGGTCACGTTTTTCAACGTTCAAAAAGATTCCCCATTTCTCAACAATAGGCACTTTGTACACTTCGATTAATTCGATTAATGTGCCGTCCTTATCGTCAATGTAGGTGCAGTGTACTTTCGTTTGCCCCATGCTTAACGCATCGTTGCTGTCGCATCTGAATGGGAATCCTTGCGCACCGAGGTTCTCGCCCAATTTTTTCATTCCCTTCACATCGAGTCCGAGGTGCACAAATCCTGAATCGCCCCAAATTCTTCCTTTGAATGTTCTGGCAGGAACACGGTCTAAAGCCTGAACCAATTCAATAAAAGTCTCACCCATTACACGAGCAAATCCACCGCCAGTTGGAGCCGATTGTTTCAAGCGCACGCGGCGATATTGTTCTTTTCCACCAGGTAAATGCCCCCAGTCGTTAAATGTTCCTGTTCGGTCAAAAACAACTTCGTCATACCCCAAAAGATTTGAATATAAATTCAACGCTTCGTCCATATTTGTAACACCAATGCTGCAACCGGCTACTCCGTTACTCGGATGTCCCATTTCGCGGTAGCATTCTTTTGTGGGTTCAATGCGGAAAAAATTACCATCTAAATCAGTCAAATCAAACACATTCTGCTGAGCGGGATTCAATTGAATTTCGCTAACGTTAAGCGCTCCGTTCTTGTTGCAATGTTCATGCATCTGCTTAACATTGCGCGCCTTCATGTGAACTTGAAAAATATGTAGATCACCAATTTTAATTTGAAAGTCTGCTTTCCTAGGCTCGAAGGTTGTCGGTCGAATAACCTCCATGGCGCAACCACCTTGCAAGTTCATAATCATGCTTGCTCGCTTGGTAATGGTCTTGTCGTGGGTATAGCAATCCATAAGCGGAGCCGCTTGCACACTGTCGAAAAATGGAATATTCATTCCGAAAATCTTTCTGAAATACTTCAAAGAAGCATCCATATCTTGAACTGCAACACCAATGTGTTGCATGCTATTAATTCTGTTCATGACAAATGTTTTTTAATTCTTCAATACAATTCAATTGCTGGTTTTTCCATTTAGAATAATCAGCGCTTCGCTTCAAACGGTCTTGCTTGTATCGCGTAATTCTCTTGAATATATCTGATCGCATTCTGGCGCGCACCTCGAAAACTCCTGCGATTACGAGTATAAGGACACCTAAGAAATAGTTCATTCCTAACAATGGGAAGGCCACTGCGAGAATGAGAATATAGGGAATGCTGAAGAAAAGTTTGAAAGTAACGCGAATGGAGTTTCTGAAGAGAGGGTCCTTAACTTTTGTTCGGACAAAATTCTCTGTGAAATTGGAAATTGGAAAGAAAATAATTTTTCCAATTAGCGAAAGGGGATATGTGATTAACACGCGCAGTGTATTTGCCAAACGCCATTGCTGGGTTTCGAGTTCAGTTTTGTTTGAAAAGCTTAATTCGTTCGTTAAAGCATTAAATGCTTTTAATTTTTGAAGAAACTGAGGTTTCTCGAACTGCTGCGCATTGACCATATCTTGATAAATCAATACGTTTTCATGCCAATCGTTGTGTGGGAAAACGAAATGCATTAAATCTTGAATGGTTAAATATTCCTCGTAGTATTCGTCGTTACGAATGTCTGTCATTACAGCTGTAAGTTGCTTACTTATTTCTGCAACCAATTCATTCGCCCATATGGCTTTGTTGGCAGTAGTAAAATCCTCCTTCGAAAGCACTATAGGTTTTCCAATGCGAAGCATGAAGTCACCATCTTTTTCGAAGAATTCTGAATATTCTAATCCAAGCGGAAGGATTCTTATTTGCTGTAATTTAGGATTCGCCTCAAAGGTTCCAATGATTAATCTACCAACGCCTTTTTTCAAGGGTGTATTGAGTGCTTTTCGTCCTTTGTGAGTGCCTTCAGGAAAAAGGCTTATCCAATTTCCGCGATTCAATCGTTTGTAGCACTCTTGAAAGATTGCTTCGTTACGGTCGCGCATGTCACCTACATTATCCTTCTCGCGATATACCGGAAGCATATTGGCTTTGCGCAAAAAAGCTGAAACGAAGCCACCTTTAAAAACATCTGAACGTGTGAGCCAATGCAGTTGCTGGGTAATAACTGAACAGCAAAGTATGGGGTCGAGAAGCGCGTTTTGATGATTTCCTACAACAATGGTAGGAATCTCACTTCCCTTTAAATTTTCATAGCCAACAACACGAAACTTTTTGTGAAAGAG
>JBJOPP010000091.1:0-12446 GCA_046050685.1 Bacteroidota bacterium | reverse complement strand
AGGCGCTCTTATAATCATTGCCTTCGCCCCTGCTCTATTCGCCTTTGTTTTTGGTGAAGAATGGCGTGCATCAGGCGAGATGGCCAGATGGTTAGCTCCACTTTTCATTTTGAATTTCTCTGTCTCACCGTTCTCATTTACTGCCATTCTTGAAAACGTTCAAAACAAAGCGCTAGGATTAAACATCATTGATGTTGTTTTGAAACTGTCTGCGCTGTACGTCGGATTTTTAATGAACAGTCTGAATTGGGCCATTGGCCTTTATTCACTCGTGAGCAGCGTCATGTACATCATTACGTTTATTTGGTATTTGCATTTAGCCAAACCTAAACACGCTTCAACATGAAACGATTGTTGAAGTCTGCCTTCGTCAAAAACACTGCTATACTGCTCATTGGAACAGCTTCTGCCCAAGCCATTCAGGTGCTTGGTGCATTCGCGTTAGCGCGTGTCTACAATCCAGAAGAGTTCGCAGTGTATTCATTTTTCACTGCCTGCACATCGATCATTCTATCCTTTTCTTCTTTGCGATTTGAACTCGCTATAGCATTGCCTAAAAGTGCTGAAGAAGCTGAACAACTGGTTGCTCTTTCGTTACGCACATTGCTGCGTATTTTGGGAATTGTTGTGTTGGGAATTGTGCTCGTATTCGCTGGACAGGGTGTTTTTTCATACAATGTTCCAAGCGCAATTCTATTGGTTCCTGTATTCACCTTTTTCGCTGGATTCACACAAATCCTAAATTATTGGTCAACGCGCAACGGGACATTCACACGCAATGCTCTTTCTAAAATCAGTGTTGCAGCCGTTACTGTAGGGACAAGTTTGTTGTGGGGTTTTATTTCGGAAGATCCGATTGGATTGATTTATGGCGCAATACTCGGACAAGTGATTGGCTGGTTCATCATTGGATTCAGTTATTCCAAATTAGCCATTCAAGCCTGGAAAAACTTGTCTGATCAAGATGCGAAATTCTTGTGGAAAGCCTACAGCAAATTCCCAACCTACAACGCACCCAATGCACTTGTAGATAATTTGCAGCAATACGGAATTGTGTTTTTATTGGGAACCTTCTTCGCTAGTGAAATCAGTTCTTACTACTTCCAATCGCTCCGAATCCTTGCAGCGCCCCTTGCGTTAATTGGCGCTAGCATTTATCAAGTCTTTTACCCCAAGGCCGCACAAGCCTTTCACGACACGAAGAACATTCGCAGTTATGTCCTGAAAATATACGCGGTACTCTTCGCCATTGGATTTCCGATTTTCGCTGTATTGTTTCTTTTCACGGAAAACATTTTCGTTTTCCTTTTGGGTGAAACATGGCGAATGACGGCAGTTTACGCGCACATTCTCATTCCGTTTATCTTCTTCAACTTTCTAATTTCACCGGTAAGCGCGGTTACAGCAGTGGTGCACAAACAACACCAATCGTTCGCCTTTTCATTGGTTGGATTAACCCTTAAAATTGTGAGTATTCTTATTGGTGGATTGATGCACGATCCTGTCCTTGGCTTCACGCTGTTTAGCCTTTCTGGAGTAGGTATTATGTTAGCCGGAATGCTCTGGTATTGGTACATCGCAAAAGAACGCGAAACATTCAATCATTTGGGCTAAATTTGAACATGCTCAAACGCAGAATTCTTTTTTATTTGTCGAAGTGGATAAAGCCTGTTATGGTTGGACGTTACAAGCGTTCCGACGGAACAGTTCTTCCGCTCACACGCATTTGCAGTTCAACTTTTTTGCAAGGCGAAAAGAATTTTCACGTGGAAGACAATGTCTATATCGGACATGCGAATTTCATTGATGCCTCCAACGGATTAACAATTGAAGAAGGTTGTCAGATTACCAACTTCGTGAGCATCATTACACATTCCAGTCACGACGCTATTCGTTTATACGGAAAGCACTACGCTTCTGCACCAAACAAATTGGCCTACAACGAAGGACAAGTGAAAATTGGAAAGTACTCGTTCATTGGTCCTCATGCTGTGATAATGCCCGGAACAACTCTTGGAAAAGGAAGCTTGGTTTCGGCATACAGTTTTGTGAAGGGTTCTTTCCCCGACTATGCCATCATTAGCGGAAATCCTGCAGTGATTGTCGGAGACACGCGCGATCGCGACAAGAAATGGTTGGAAGAAAACGAAACGCTTCAAGCGAATTACAAATCTTGGAACGAAGCGTAAGATGAAGAATAAGCGATTGCTCATCATCGGAAGTTCTTCCATTCACACCGAAAACTTTTTTCAATTGATGAAAGAAGAGTTCGCTGAAATCAAATTAATTTCAGATGTGAATTTCAGCTTGTGGAGTCTTTCAGCGCAATTGAACACAGCAAAAAAGATTCGTCAAATTGCACGCGACTTCAATCCAGATATTGTTCACATTCATCAGGTCAATAGCATTGCGTATTACGCGCTGAAAGCCATTCTTCCATTGGGCATTCCCAATGTACTTACGGCATGGGGTAGCGATATCTATTTAACACCCCACCGCAGTTTCTTGTTGAAGATGCTGGTGCGTTGGAATTTGAAACATGCCGATTCCTTCACAGCCGATTCAAAAGATTTGGCAGAGCATATGCAGGCTTTACTTCCAGAAAGAACAATGGAAATTCTCATTGCGAATTTTGGAATGAGCCTTCAACCTGTTCAAGCAGAAAAAGAAAAAGTATTTTATTCGAATCGACTGCACAAGAAATTGTATCGCATTGATTTTATCCTTCGCGCATTCGCGAAATTCAAAAGTCAACCGAACAGAGAAGAATGGAAATTAATTGTCGGAGCGGTTGGCGAAGAAACAGAAAACTTAAAAGCACTTGCGCATGCGTTGGGCATTGAAAGCAGCACAACCTTTGTTGGCTGGCTTCAACCCGAAGACAATGCGAATAACTACGCAAATGCTACCTATTACATTTCCATTCCGGAAAGCGATGCCACTTCCATCAGTGTCTTGGAAGCCATGGCCTACGGATGTATTCCTATTCTTTCGAATTTACCTTCCAGCCGTGAATGGATTTCACACGGAGAAACAGGATGTATTGTTGAAGATGTAGAAAGTGATTTCATTTCGAATGCCTTTGCGTTTGATTTGAAAGAGGCTTCGCAAAAGAACAAAGAGCGCATTGAACGCGACGGAACGAAAGATGCGAATCGGAAAAAATTTCTTTCGCTTTACGAAAAACTTTTAGCGAAATGAAAACACGCATTGCTCATTTCACCACGCTGCATCCGCCTTTCGACAGTCGCATCTTCATGAAAGAATGTGTGAGTTTAGCGAAAGAAGGATACGAAGTTTTCTTAGTTGTTCCGCACACGGAATCGCTCGATAAACAAGGCGTTCACGTGGTCGCCCTTTCAACAACAACCAGCAGACTTAAAAAATTATTCATCACCGCTTGGCAAGGATTCTTCGCTATTCTGAAATTGAATGTCAGCGTTGTGCACATTCACGATCCAGAGCTCATTCGCTTTGCACCGTTGTTTTGGTTGTTGGGAAAGAAGGTCGTTTTCGATTCTCACGAACACGTGAGCAAGCAAATTGAAAGCAAGCCGCTCGGACCGATGTTCGTGAGAAAAACAGCGGGATTGATTTACAAATGGGTTGAAAAATTCTACATGCTTTTTTGTGCTCGTGTTATTTCAGTAACACCCGAAATCGCTCGTGCCCTCTCGGAAAATAAATCGGCAGTTGTACGCAACTACCCCATTCTTTCGCTTCCGCAAATTCAACTTTCTAATCAGCAAGGAGCCATCACACAATTCATTTATTGCGGCGGTCTTACTGAAATACGAGGGATTTACGAATGCGTTGAAGCCATTGCAGAAGTTGAGAACGCTTCGCTTACACTCGTTGGTGCATGGGACTTTGAATCATACAGACAGAAGTGCATGTCTTCCAAAGGTTGGGCAAAAGTGAATGAAGTTGGACATGTTCCTGCAGCAGATGTATACGGCTATTATGCGCAATCGCATGTGGGATTGGCCATACTTTATCCAGAGAAAAATTATTTGGAATCGTTACCCATTAAAGCGTTCGAATACCTCGCTTGCGGACTTCCAGTTATCATGTCGAATTTCCCGTATTGGAAAAAAACATTTGTTGAAGGTTGTTCGTTTGTGACACCTTCCAACAACAATGAAATGGTTGCTGCCATGAAGCACTTACAAAGCGAATCGCTTCGTCTTGAAATGGGACGGAAAGGAAATGTTTGGGTGAAAGAAAATTGCAGTTGGGAAAACGAAGCACGCACGTTGGTTCAACTCTACAAAGAAATTACGAAATGAACGCACCGTCTGTAGGCATTGCCATTCCATGCTTTCAAGAAGCATTACACATTGAAGAATGTGTTTTATCTTGTTTGAATCAAACCTATCGCGGGATTATTAAAGTCTATGTAGCCGATGGCGGAAGCACCGATGGCACATTAGAGATTTTACAAAAGCTAGCCCTTCAACACACCGATAAAATCGTCGTGTTGAATAATCACAGACGCGTGACACCGGTTGCGTTGAACATGGGATTGCAAGAGAGTAAGGAAGATTTCAAAATGATCTTGGGCGCCCACGCTGCACTTCCGAAAGACTACATTGAAAAATGTATGCAAACGTTTATTGAAAATCCAGAAGCAGATTGCGTAGGCGGACTCATTGTGAATGAATACCAAGATACAACTTCGCAAGCCATTGGATGCGCCATGTCGTCTTCGTTTGGCGTGGGCAATGCACATTTCAGAACAGGAAATAAAAACGGCTTTGTAGACACGGTTGCCTTCGGTATGTACAAGAAAGAAGTCTTTGAAAAGATCGGATATTTCAGAGAAGAGCTCATTCGCAATCAAGACGACGAGTTCAACTTCCGCATGGAAGTAAATGGAATGAAGTGTTATTTAAACACCGAATTGCAATCGAAGTACTACGTTCGCGGAACGTTAAGTAAACTGCTGAAACAATATTATCAATACGGCTATTGGAAGGTGTATGTGAACATTCTTCACGGACAAATCACAACAGTGCGACAATTGGTTCCATTTGCTTTCGTTTGTTATTTGATCTTGCTTGTGCTCACGAATATTGTCCTTCCGAAATACGCGTTGTTCTTGGCGATTCCACTTTTGTTCTATTTTATCCTTTCATTGGTATTCGCAGGACGAGCAAAAAGCAAAGAGCCCCGCGTGACCTTATTAAGTTTTTTCATTTTACATTTAGGATACGGATGGGGCTATCTCCGCGCATTGATTGAAATGAAAATTTTCGGAAAGCGTCCATCGCTTCAAAACGCACAACACAACCGATAGAATATGCGATCAGCACTTTTTATTTTATTCGTTTTTTTCATGAACACTCTTTCAGCGCAGTCATTAAGCGTGAAGCAGAATTTAACTTCTCCTTTCATGAAGTGGTATTTCAATGAAGAAGGAAAAACAGAAATCATGTCGTGCGCTGTGCCCGGAAACGTGCACCGCGATTTGGTGCTCAATAAAATAATTCCAGATCCGCTTATCGGAACAAACGAAGGAGCTGCGCAATGGGTAGCCGATAAAAATTGGGAATACACCCTGAACGATTTCATTTGTGAACCGAACATTCTTCTTCAAGATAAAATTGAATTACGTTTAAATGGAATAGACACTTACGCGAAAATTTTCTTGAACGATATTTTTCTGGGTGAAACGAACAATGCATTCGTTCAATTCGATTTCGATGTGAAGCAAATCATTCTTCCAAAAGGAAATAAGCTGCGCATTGTTTTCTCTCCGGCTGAAGCTTACGCCAAACAAAAATTAAACGAACGCGTCTTACCTCTCCCCGGTGACAGCATTCGCGCGGTGTGCAGAAAGCCGCAGTATCACTTCGGTTGGGACTGGGGTCCGAAATTGGTGACATGCGGAATCACAAAAAACATAGAACTCGTTGGGCATACCGATATGCTGTTCGAAACGTTTGGCGTGGAAACACTTTCGTTGAATGAAGGCAAAGCGCAGATGCGTGCGCACATTCACTACCGCGCAGACAAGGAAGAAAAAGTATTGGTAGCGTTTAATTTCGGCGGACAAATTTTTAAAGAAGAATTCATTTCGCGCAAAGGCGAACACGATTTTATTTTTCCTTTTGAATTGACCGAACCGAAGTTGTGGTGGCCGAATGAAGCCGGAACCCCGTTTATGTATTTGGTGCAATGTACCCTTCAAACAGCGAGTGGAAAAGCAAATACGCGTGTTATGAAAGCGGGAGTTCGCACGATTGAATTGGTGAACAAGCCCGATGAATTTGGAGAGAGTTTTTACTTCAAGGTAAATGGAAAGGCCACCTTCATGAAAGGCGCCAACTACATTCCATTGCGTATGTTGCCCGGTGTATACAGTGAATCGGAATACCGTACTCTTCTTGAAAAATGCAGAGGTGCACATTTCAATATGCTTCGTGTTTGGGGCGGTGGGATTTACGAAAGTGATTTGTTTTATTCGTTGTGCGATGAAATGGGAATTCTAATTTGGCAGGACTTCATGTTCGCGTGCAGCATGTATCCGGGCGATGCGAAATTTTTAGAAAGCGTTCAAAAAGAAGCCGAGCAAAACGTGCGCAGAATCTCTTACCATCCTTGTATGGCCCTTTGGTGCGGCAACAACGAAAACGCAGAAGGCTGGTCGAATTGGGGTTGGAAGTCGGGGCTTTCAGCGGCTTCTGTTTCTGCGATTGACACCGAGTACAATCAATTGTTCAATCAACTTTTACCGGGCATTGTCGGTCATTTTTCGAACCTTCCCTACTGGCCTTCTTCTCCGCAATTCGGAAGAGGCAACAAGGAATCGTTAGACGTTGGCGACTCGCATTATTGGGGATTGTGGCACGACGAGCAGCCTTTCTCTGTGTTGGAAACGAAGGTGCCTCGATTCATGAGTGAGTTCGGCATGCAGAGTTTTCCGAGTGAAGATGTGTTGAAGTTAATGTCGCCTCTTGCTCCTTACGACATGAATTCGGAAGGAATAAAATTGCATCAGAAAAACGCACGCGGCTTTGGTTTAATGAAGCAATACACCGAGCAATGGTATCCAGCGGCAAGTACACTTCCAACACAGGAATACGCCAAGCTCACGCAAGAAATGCAAGCTGAAGGCATGTGTCGCGCCATTGAAGTTCAGCGTAGCAATCCACGTTGCGGTGGAACGTTGTATTGGCAGTTGAACGATGTTTGGCCGTCGTTTTCGTGGAGCAGTATTGATGTATTAGGAATAGAAAAAGCTTTTCACAAAAAACTAAAAGAGAGCTACGCTCCGCAATTGCTCACTTACAAAATCGAAAACGACTCACTCTTCATCGTTTGGGTCGACGATCAGTTCAGCCAACCTTATGAATTGAGAGTATTCGGAGAAATAAAACAGCTTCAAAAGAAACGCGCCCGAGGCGTTGGCTTCAGCAATTACAACATTCAGGTTAATGGCCCCATTTCACAAAGTGAAGGCATTTCACTTCGTGATTTGAAAGGGAAGTATGAGCGAATGCTTTTGCTAGAGGCTGTCTACAGGGACATTTCTATTCAAAGAACATTTACCGTTCGGTAGAATGTCCGAAGGACTAATGTTGGCTTTGCCAACGAATGTCCAAAGGACGAATGTTGGCAAGGCCAGCGAATGTCCAAAGGACGAATGCTGGCAAGGCCAGCGAATGCCTCTGGCGAATGTCTGCGACGAATGTCCGAAGGACTTTAATTAATCTTGCGAAGCATCGTCGAAGACTGTCGTTCGAAGAACATTCGTCGAAGACATTCTCTCCTTAAAAAGGAGATTCTTCTCCACCCGTGAACGTAAAGTCTTCGTCATCACCGAAGTCATCGTTCATCTTCGAAGCCACTGTTATGGTGGTTGCTCCGCTGTCTAGGAATGAATTATTCGCCGTCACTGTTCTCGCCTCTGATGCTCCTCCGTTGAAATCGTTGTTGAAGTTGTATCCGTCGACATCGGCGAATTTCGCGAGGTTCGCGATGAATCGCAGACGAATGTTATCGAGTCCACCGTTACGGTGTTTCGCGATAATTAATTCTGCAAGACCTTGCGAAGGCGTTCGCTCGTTGTCGTTAAATTCGGTAAGGCCGTAGTATTCTGGACGATAGATAAAACCAACGATATCGGCATCTTGCTCAATCGCGCCGGATTCACGAAGGTCGGAAAGCATGGGGCGCTTGTCTCCGCCGCGCGTTTCTACGGAACGTGACAATTGCGAAAGGGCAATGACAGGGACATCGAGTTCTTTCGCAATTTGTTTAATCGAGCGAGAGATGGTAGAGATCTCTTGTTCGCGGTTTCCGCCTTTGCTGTCTCCAGCTGTCATCAGCTGCAAATAGTCGATGATGATGAGTTCTATGCCGTGGTTAGATTTTAAGCGTCGACATTTCGCGCGTAACTCGAATACGGATAACGCTGGGGTGTCGTCGATGAATATTGGGGCTTCGGACAGGCTTGTTACGCGCTGATGAAGTTGTGTTAATTCATAGTCTTTCAACTGACCTTTTCTCAATTTCTCGGAATTGATTTCCGTTTCGCTGGCAATCAAACGTTGAACAAGTTGCACACCCGACATCTCGAGTGAGAATACGGCAACAGGACGTTTGAAATCGACCGCTACGTTTCGAGCCATAGAAAGAACGAAAGCTGTTTTCCCCATACCCGGACGAGCCGCGATAACAATCATGTCGGACTTTTGCCATCCGCCCGTCAGCTTATCCACTGCATTGAATCCAGTTGGTGTTCCACTCACGCCGTCTTCGTTCTTACGAGCGAGCTCAATCGCATCCATGGCGGATTTCACGAGTGTGCTCATCTTGTCGGAAGATTTGCGAATGTTTCCTTCTGCAACTTCGAAGATGTTGCTTTCAGCTTTGTCTAATAAGTCGAAGGTATCTGTGGTTTCGTCGTACGCCGCTTTAATGATATCGTTCGACACACGAATTAATTCACGTTGAATGAATTTTTGCGAAACGATACGTGCGTGCGTTTCAATGTTCGCCGTTGACGCAACGCGGTTTGTCAGCTGTGAAATGTAGAGCGGACCTCCTACGAAGTCCAGTTTACCTGCTTTACGAAGTGCCTGGGTTACGGTAAGAATATCCACCGCTTGTCCTGCACCGAATAAATCACGAATGGCCTCGAAGATGTCTCCGTTTTGTTCTTTATAGAAAGACTCGGGCTTCAGGATATCGATAACCGCGTTTAGCGATTTCCCTTCGAGGAGCATAGCTCCAATAACCGCTTCCTCCAAATCAATAGCTTGTGGCGGAAGTTTCCCCATTTCATTCGCTGGCATGAAGTCGCGAATAGCGGAAACTCTGTCTTTGCGTGGATTTTTCGGTTTGTAGTTATTGTCGTTTGCCATAGGTTTTCGGTTCAAGAAGGACCTCAAAATTAGTTCAGAGTGATTGATTGTGGGGTCAAAAGTTTTACAACTTGGGTTGAAGATACTTTGTGAATAACTTGGAACTACGTAGTTAGAACTGCGTTGTGAGAACTGCGTAATTCATCCGAAGGATTGATCTGAAAGATTTATTGCGGATCAATTGATTCGAACAATTAAATATTTCTTTATACGTTAGCAAATATCAAATAACACCAAATTCAAATAGAAATTAAATGTGTTCAGTTGGATATATAAAAAATACAATTGAACATTCTCAATATCTCGAACTCTAAATGACACGTTCACATTACCATACGCTGTTGTTAAACATTGTTGCGATTGTTTTTTATGCAATTATATTTTTCAATCTTAAAGTCACAATCGCATCTGACATAATGTTTTCCACCCCAGACGCAGGCACTTATAAAAATGTCGCGGATTGGCTAATGTTTGGCATTGAAACTGAACGCGTTTCGACAAGACCCATTCTATATCCTTTGATAATTTTGATAACGACTCATATAGGGGGTGTTTATGGTTTATGGTTTCTTCAATTTGTTTTTTGGTTGGTGTCTATCAATCTAACTTATCTGATTATTAAGCAAATTACTCAAAGCAACCTGTACTCATATATTGGAGCTTTGTTTCTTATGTCTAATCTTTCCCTTATTGCTCTTACTCTGCATGGCCTTACTGAGATAACTACTGTTTTTTTACTGTCAGTCCTCATTCTTTATATTGCCAAAAAAAAAGAAGATTATTCAAGCATATATTTTTTTCAAATTTGTGTGTTTTTCCTAGTCCTATTAACTGTTCTAAAACCAACATTTACAATACCTCTGTTAATACTTCTGTTAATTGTATTTCCTATCTTCTACCTTCGGAAATATCTTAAAAATCCAGTTAACTTCCTAAAGCTATCACTCATTCTTCTGCCTCTAATTATTCAACTTTCAATTATAAAAACCAAATATGGTAAAGTCAAAGTTTCGTTGATTGGATCAAATACAATCCGAGAATATATTATTCCGCAAGGAATAGAAAAAATCGAGAAAATCGGTTTTGAAGAAGCTAAAATAAAATCAAGAGCTTTTAACCATAAAGAACAATTTGATTACCTATCAAATCATTTCGTTACCTACACCGGTTTATTCTTTACTAATATCCGAGACAATCTCAAAGGCTCTCCCACATTTCTGCTTTATCCAAAAGGATATGAACATAAGCAAATGGCTAAATTTGAAACGAAATACAATCGAGTTTTTCTTATTCTAAACATTCTATTTACAGCTTTGATTATACCTCTGTTGATTTTACTTTTTAAAAATCGAGACATTTCGTCTTTTGTATTTCTTTTTTGCTCATTCTCATTATTGCAATACTATATTTTTGTTACTGGCATAAGTTTCTGGCAAGGAGATAGACTTACGCTTCCTGCAATAGCCATTTGCGCTTGCATTTTCCCAATTACAGTTTTTTATTATCTCAAAATATTTAGACAGAGGAAACACTAGCTTACCGAGTTAAATACAAACTAATTGAAGTAAACTAATTGCTATCGGATCAATCCGCTAAGCGGATTAATCTGAGTCCCTCAGGTCAATTGCGAAGCAATCAAATATTAATATTCATTCGAAGGATTGATCGCTGAAGGTGATTGATCACGAAGTGATTGACCCGAAGAATTAAACTGTCCACTGCGTAATGGGAACTTCGTTTTTGAAATAAGATGAATTCAATTTTTGTATCTATATTTAGAAACTTTTATTACTTTTGCTGACCCTTGAATTCTAATTCGGCTTGAAATCACCTAAGAAATTTTCCACATGAATGAAACTTGAAAAACATGCCAACTAAAAAAACAAAATCATTCACCCTTGACGAAATGAAAGACAAATTCATTGGCAAGAAGGGAAGTCCGGTAAGAGAGAAATATGAATACGAGCTGCGTATGGACTTATTGGGGCAAATGATCAAAACCACCCGAAAAGAACGGAACCTCACACAAGAACAATTGGGACAATTGATTGGTGTTCAGAAAGCACAAATCTCTAAACTCGAAAACAGCGCTAACAGCGCGAGCATCGACACTATTCTAAAAGTGTTTCAAGCACTCAAAGCCGAAATCAGCTTTCAGGTTAAACTTGAGAACAATTTTGTGAAAATTTAATTTCCTCTACTAGTTGGTTAGTGGCACTACCCAACTGAAAACCTATTTCTTCAATTAATTAAATCGAAAAAAACAGCAACAACCACTTAATCATTTTGGTTTACAGTGCAAACTACTTTACATTTACGTTTGAATAAACTTACCTCAATATCATGAATATCTCTGATTCAATAAAAACAATTGAAGAGTCTCTTGCGACCGCAAGAAAAACTAAAACTGGCGCCCGATTTTATTACATATTGTGGGGATGCATACTTTGTCTATACTTTTTAATGCATTTCCTTGCAATTACATATTTCAAAAATAATAATGAAACATTCCTAAATTGGACGTGGGTTCTTTTTCCATTGGGAGGGTTTGGATCAATGATAAATAAAAAAACAGACGATAAAAACGAGACCGCAAAATCGCACTTCGATAGAGTCTATTTCGTCGTATTCATTGCCTTATCAATAATGTACGCCATTGTTACTTTCATTTCAATACGATTCAATCAACATCTCATAATTACCTTGTTCCCTATGCTCATAGGCAGTGCAGTATTTATTACTGGAGGACTAACAAAACACCTTCCATCCATAATTGGAGGAGCACTCAGCATGACGCTTACTGTTATTAGCTACAATGCTGAATTAAACCTCACGTATTTATTGGCTGCAACTGCTGCACTCTGCGCTTGCATAATTCCTGGCATTCTCATGAAAGGCGCTAATGTTTGATAATCTCGACCCCGTTTTACACTCTCAACTCAGGTTGGCAGTTATGTCCTTGCTAATGGGATTAGAAGAGGCTGAATTTGTTTATTTGAAAGAAAAAACAAAAGCTACTTCAGGAAATTTAAGTGTTCAGCTAGACAAGCTTGTGCAAGCTAAATACATCACACT
>JBJOPP010000090.1:0-3161 GCA_046050685.1 Bacteroidota bacterium | reverse complement strand
TGTTTGTCTACCAACTCTTGAACGTAATTCTCACCAAAGATGCGCTGTCCACAAGAATAAGCTTCTTGTAAATCTTGAACAGGTTTTGTTTTAGAAACAGCCACCAACTTCACGTGTGAAGGGAACTGCGCTGTGTAGAATTTTATTTGATCTTGAATGTGGCTCATCGCATCGGATAAATAACCAATCCGCTTCTTAACTTCGGAAGAATATAGGTGCTCTTGGGAGGCATGGTTAATCCTTCGTCGGAAATACGCATGAGTGTTTGGGTTGAAATCGGATGAAGTAAAAAAGCGAAATCTGCTTTTCCTTCGTCAACCATTTTCGCAATTTGGTGTGAAGGAACTAATCCGTCCGCATGCGAGATACGCTTGTCGGTACGCTCGTCTTCAATTCCAAAAATGGGATGAAGAATATTTTTTGAAAGCCACTCGGCGTCTATGACATGAGCATCTTTTTCAAATTGAAAAGCATACCATTTGCCTGCTGTGTATACTCCTATTTTCCCTTCAGCCAATTGCAATTCTTGCTCATTCACTTCTTCAAGGCTTCCCATTTTTTTCAAATCGGAAAGGAATAAATTCAAATCGAATTCAACGATACATTTCACTAATCGGTGAAACCCTAGAATCTTTAGTTGGGCTTGAGAAAGCACCAACGCCATGAAGTATTGATAAACCTCATCTCTATTTCCTTCTTCTAATTTGCGTTGCTTCAACGCCACGCTGCTCGCGCTGCGGTGGTGTCCGTCTGCAATGTACAATTCGTTAACGCGAGACATTTCAGTTTCCACCTCTTCAATATCTTGTGCATTGCTAATCTGCCAAACCGTATGCTTTACGCGATCGGTTGTGCTGAAGCAATACAAATGCTGCTGATCGCAAACGCGTTCCATTAAATCTGAACAAGTTTCTTCCTTCGACATTAATAAAACAGGTTCAGCATTGATTCCTGTTGTGTCTAAATAATCGGTGAACCTTCCTTCACGTTGACTAATCGTATGTTCGTGAATTTTTATTTTCCCTTGCTCGTAATCTTCCACCGCAACCGCACCCAACAAGCCCTGGAAGGAATACTCGGGAGTTTCCTGACGGTAAATAAAAAACGATGCCTTTCCTTCCAACGAAAAAATATCTTCATTCACAAACTTCTCGTAGTTCTTGCGCACTTCTTCGAAATACGCAATGCGTCTTCCGCGGTAATCGCCGTCAACATCGGGATGAATGATGTGTAAAAACGTATACGGATTCCCTTGTAGTTTTTCAACCAAATCTTCTTTTGAATAAGACACATACGACCGCGAAGCAACCAGATGCACCTTATCTGCTGCGGGTAGCACAGCTTTGAATGGCTTGAACTTCATGCTTAGTTCGCGCCCATTATACGTTTTACATTCTCTGCAATCTCAAGACCTATGCGCTCTTGTGCTTCAGCTGTTGCAGCACCAATGTGCGGAGTAGCAATAATTTTCGCGTGTTTCAAGAGCGCAGCATTCGGACGTGGTTCATTTTCGAAAACATCTAAACACGCACCCGCAATAACTCCGTTATCCAACGCCTCAATTAATTCACCTTCGTGAATAGTACCGCCACGACTGGTGTTCACCACTACAGCGTTCTTCTTCATGATGGCGAATTGAGCTGCGCCTATAACCGAACTTCCGTTCGGTTGTTTCGGAACGTGTAACGAAATGAAATCGCTTTCGCGAAGAACTTCTTCGAAAGAAGAAACGCTCAACTTCACTTCCACCGGCGAACCGTTGATGGAAAGCACCACCGTTTGCTCAGTCTTCGAACGATCGAAGAACATCACACGCATGCCGCATCCCAAAGCATATTCAGCTAATGATTGACCAATGCGGCCAAAGCCTATAATGCCCAATGTTTTTCCTTTCACCTCTTTTCCTTTCCCGTAATTCTTCTTCAACACTTCAAACGTTTCTTCTCCGTTTACCGGCATTGATCCGCCCGCTTGATAAATAAAACGATTCGAAGCAAAGAGCATAGACATTACCAACTCGGCAACGCTTGCGCTGCTGCTTGCTGGTGTGTTAAATACATCCACTCCTTTTTCACGCGCATAAACCGCGTCGATATTGTCGATTCCTACTCCACCGCGACCGATGAATTTCAAATTCGGACAAGCGTCGATTAAGTCCTTTCTCGCAGTGGTTGCACTTCGAACCAAAAGACCGTCGATGTTTTCATTTTGAATGAAACCCGCTAGAGCATCTTGATTCACTTTTTCAGTAAGCACTGTGCATCCCATTGCTTCCAAGGCCGCTTGACCTTTTGCATCAATTCCGTCGTTCGCTAAAATTTTCATCTTATCCGTTTTTACGTTCAAATTCCTTCATTACATCTACCAACACTTGCACGCTCTCCAATGGAAGCGCGTTGTACATAGACGCGCGGTATCCGCCTACACTGCGGTGTCCAGCGATTCCGCTAATGCCCGCTTCCTTCCACATGGCATCGAATGCCGCAGTGTGCTCTTCGTTGTTCAAACGGAAGGTTGGATTCATCCAAGAGCGGCTTTCAGGAACACTGTGTCCGTGGAATAAACTGTTGCGATCTAATTCAGCATAGAATAATTCTTGTTTCGCGCGGTTGTGAATTTCCATTCCTTTCAATCCACCGTTTTCTTTGATCCAACGCAGCATGAGCATGCTTGCGTATACCGAAAACACAGGAGGCGTATTCGCCATACTGTCTTTCGAAATGTGTGAAGCCAAGTCTAAGTATGAAGGAAGTTTTCTTCCCGTCTTACCCAACATTTCTTTGTCTACGATATACAATGTTGCTCCTGCTGGCCCCATGTTCTTCTGTGCACCCGCGTAGATCAACGAGAAATCATTCGCGTTGAATTCCTTCGAGAAAATATCTGAACTCATGTCGCACACCAAAGGCACATTTACCTTCGGCATGGTTTGGTACTGCGTGCCGTAAATAGTGTTGTTCGATGTGAAGTGGAAATAGTCGTATCCATCTAATGCTGGCAATTCCGGAATATGATTGTGGTTCGACGCTGAACTGTCTGTTACCACATCAATGTTTCCTACCAACTTCGCTTCTTTAATGGCACCGCTCGCCCACACTCCTGTGTTTGCATAAGCCGCCTTTCCGCCTTCCTTCAAAATATTCAAAGGAACCATATAGAAT
>JBJOPP010000089.1:0-4047 GCA_046050685.1 Bacteroidota bacterium | reverse complement strand
GCACACCCGGTATAGTGGCTACAATAACTGTATTCGAAGAAATACTCTCTAAAATTTGGGTAGCAGCATTCCCATCAAATCCAGGAGTAGCATCACCACTGAGCACAGACCAGGTATATGTTGATCCTCCAACTGCTGTAGCAGTTAATGGCGTGTTCGCGCATATTGTTGCAGTGACCGGCGTTAAAATTATACTCGGAAAAACGTTTACAGTAACTGTTTGAACGTCTGACTGCGGTGCCGTACACGCGTTATCTATTGCATTAAAGGTGATCGTTTGCGGAGTTCCAATCATGGATGCATCTGCCGTGAAACAAAACGTACCCGATGCAGGATTATAGTTTACTGTGCTTTGAGTAAATACTGGTGTACCAATGTTTAAACCTGCAGTCCATGTTGATGTTATGGTTATCGCTCGGTACAAATTGGCGTTAGACGCAGAAACAGTAAAGCATACAGCATCGCCTACGCAAGCATTAATCGTTGCCGGACCACCTTGAATAGCGGGAATATTAATACTCTGAATTTCAGGATTGGCAAAGGCCGTTGGCGTGGTTGCACAATCGCGAATAACGAATACCATGTTTTCGTAAAATGTTCCAATTACATTTCCACCTTGGGTTAAGGTAATCTCAATTGTAACAATATAGTTTCCAACTGCGACGCCGTTGGTGTTTATGGAAACCGCCCCTGTAGCAGCGTTTACAGTAGCACCAAGCGTGTTGACATATCCTGGAACGTTAATACTTGCATCAATTGAAGCACCCGTGGTTTGAGGAGTTGAAATAGCATAAGACGCTGTAACACCAGCCGGTAAAGTGAGCGTTGGGACATGCGTAAAGACTCCTGTATTTCTACATTGATAAGGAACCTGCATGGAAGTGATGACAGGGGAGTCTACACAATACGCGGTATTTATGAGGGCACTTACGTATGCGTCCGGAAGAGATGTGTAGGTGATATTGTTGAAATAATTCCAATCACCTTCGTTCCAAATAACTTCCCAAGTACATCCCGGATCAAGGGTAACAGTTGCCTGATATACCAACAATTGTGTTCCTGGAGTTAATCCGCCATTGCACGAGCTGCTCGATAATTCGCTTGCACACAAATTTGAAATCTCAGTTGTACTCGTGAGGTTCAGTGTTATGTTTTGAGGGAACGAAGCGCATCCGGTTGGGTAGATAAACAAGTTTTCAGCCGATAAGGCAGGGCTTGCTCCAAAGCAATCTTTGTAGATTCTTAGCGTAATGGTATATTGATTTCCTCCCAAGCAATCCCAAGTTAGGTTACCACCTAAAACGTGGTTTGCTTTGGCTGAATAGCCAACAAATATAAGTGTAGCAATAGCTACAAGACGAACAATGAAACGCATCGTGTTATTTTTCAGTACTATAAGCGTGCAATTTAATAAATAACCTCATACACAACAGGCAATTCCGTGCATTGAAATTAGAAATTGTTAAGTGGTTAACGTTAGTAAATAGCAATCCAATACCAAAGACCAACAAACCGATTAAAAAGGTGCATCAAACTTTTAACATTCTTTTCATACAGGTGTTACATTTCGGAGCGAATTGTCTAATATATTTGTCTCAAAATAAAATAGTAATGAAAAAACTTTTACTTCTCTCTTTTTCTGTTCTGACATTATTCACTGCGAAAGCTCAATGCAACGAGGTCTTCATTTCTGAAATCGTTGAAGGTTGGAGCAATAATAAGGCAGTTGAAATCTATAACCCTACAAACAACACTGTTAACCTTAATGGTTATGGTTTGGTTCGCTTTTCAAACGGTAGCACTTCTTATGGAAGTATTTCTCCTTTGGACGGATATACCATTGCAGCGCATGATGTAATTGTCGTAGTTCTTGACAAACAAGATCCTGCTGGAACAGGATTAGAAGCTCCAGTATGGGATGAATTAGCTGCAGCTGCAGATTTATTTATTAATCCAACCTACGACGCTGGAATTTGGCCAATGTATTTCAACGGAAATGACGCTGTTGCTATTGTTACAAACAACGGTCAAACACTTATCGACCTTTACGGTAGAATTGGCGAAGGAACTGGTTTTGGTGGATGGAGCGCATATGGTACTGATGTTTCAGGAACTACTCTTTACGGAACTACAGACCACACTCAAATTAGAAAGTCTACAGTAACTTCAGGAGTTACAATGAACCCTTCAACATTCGATGTTTTTGTTCAATACGATACATTGCCAGCAAATACATTCACTTTCTTAGGTGCACATACTTGCGATTGTAACGTTAGCGTTACTGAAAATGTAGAGCGTTCTATTTCAATTTATCCTAATCCATTAACTGGAGATATTTTGAATGTTGTTTCTCCAAGTGTTATCCGTTCAATTCGCATTTTCGATAACACCGGTCGTGTTGTTTTTGCAAACGGAACAATTCTAGATCGCATGACTCGCCTTCAAACTAATATGCTTTCGAAAGGAGCTTATACCATCGAAGTTGTTTCTGTAAACGGAACGATTAATCGTCAAAACTTCATCAAATAATATTTTCTTTATTCAATTGAAAGGGGCTCACTTCGGTAAAGCCCCTTTTTTATCGGCTTTTGTTTAACCAGAACACCAACCCATGAAAATTTCAATTTCATTCTTTTTACTTCTTGCTTTACTCTCTTTAGGCTCTATTTCCAGCGCCCAAGAAGGTATTTTAAGTGGAACCGTTCGTGACGGACTCTCAGGAGAAACCCTTCCATCTGCATTCGTTCTTTGGGCGAATAAAGAAAAAGGAATTTCTGTTGATCCCTCCGGAAAATTCAATATCAAACTTCCATACGGAGAATATGAATTCATCATTACCGCTGTTGGATACGAAGAAGTGAAGAAAAATATTTCCATCACGAAAAAAGAGTATTCTATTGATTTCGATCTCATTCAAACACTACAAAAAGAAGTTGTGATTTCAGCCGATTTAGCTGTTGGAAGAACCGTTCCTGTAGCCTTCTCAAATATCGGATTGAAACGAATTGAAGAAGAATTAGCGGGAAGGGAAATGGCAACATTGGCGAACACAACACCGGGAACTTACGCTACAAGAGCTGGTGGTGGCGACGGAGATGCGCGGGTTACCATTCGCGGGTTTTCTGGTAACAACGTTGCTGTTATGTTAGACGGAGTTCCTGTGAACGACATGGAAAACGGAACTGTTTATTGGAGCAATTGGTTTGGATTAGATTTAGCCACTCAAACCACCCAAATTCAACGTGGATTAGGCGCTTCAAAGCTTGTTATTCCTGCTGTTGGAGGTACAATGAATATTATTACGCGTGGAATCGATTCGAAGCGAAGTGTTCGTCTGCGTCAAGAATACGCATACGGAGCTTTCTCAAGAACCTCATTCGCCTACAACTCAGGAAAGTCGAAAAAAGGCTGGGCTTTTTCAATGGCCACATCGTTTAAAACGGGAAGCGGATGGGTAGATGGAACTTTCACCAGAGGTTTTTTCTATTACGGGAAAATTGAAAAAATTGCAGGCAATCACCACCTAAGCCTTTACGGATTGGGTGCACCACAAGAACACGGTCAGCGAACCAGATCTGAAGCCATTGCTCTATACAGCGCTGAAACAGCTAATTCTGTTGGGGCTCCAACGACATACAATCCGAATCCAAATACTGAACTGTCTATTTTTAATGGTGGAATCAACTACAACCCAGATGTTGGTTATTTGACCCGTTATGATTTCGCGAATGGTCAACGCACAAACATTCAAGCCGAAGAGCAATTCAATGGTCGTGTGAATTTTTATCACAAACCACAATTCTCATTCAAAGATGTGTGGACCATTAATGAAAAAACATTCATCAGCACTGTTGCCTACGCTTCTTTCGGAAGAGGAGGTGGTACACGCTGGAACAACAACATTACAGCCAACGATTATTTATCAGATGGAACTGTAAATATGCAAGCCTTCTACGACGCGAATGCAGGTGCAAAACCACCTTTGTTTTCAGGACCTGATTACAACATAAATACGCTCGTGAGTCCTACTGAACGCTATGCTGTTTC
>JBJOPP010000088.1:0-4041 GCA_046050685.1 Bacteroidota bacterium | reverse complement strand
CTTTGCGAAGTCCATTCAATACAAGTATTTCGCTTCCAATTATTTTTTGAATTTCTTCTTCCGAAATGAAATTAGCGTCTGTGATATATGTGAAATTTCCAATGCGATATCCGAAGACTTTCATTTTAAAATGAAGAACTTCAATTGGAGTGAATTCAATTCCGTTAATGTTGAATGGTGCGTTTTCAATGCGATTCAAAATAATTTCAGGGACGCCAGGATATTTCTTTTCTGAAAACGCGTAATGAAATTCTCTGCGCAATGCTTCTTCCACTTGTTCAGTACAATAGACATTTACAGGTTGACCCATGGTGAAATTAAACGCGCGAACATCGTCAAGCCCTGCAATGTGATCTTTGTGTTCATGTGTGAAAACAATCGCGTCGAGATGCGTAGCATTGTCGCGAAGCATTTGTTGCCTAAAGTCGGGCCCTGAATCTACAACAATGTATTGTTCGCCAATGGTCAATGCTATAGCGCTTCTCAAGCGTTTGTCGCGTTCGTCGTTGGACGTGCAAACGGCACATTTGCAAGAGATGAGAGGCACGCCCTGACTTGTTCCTGTTCCTAAAAATGTTATGCGCATATTTCACGAAGATAGAATGTACTTTTGCAACATGAAAAAATCAATTCATCCGAAGGAAGTTCCGTTCATGGTTTATGCCGATGCTGAAGGAAACATTTTTGAAGACACGAATTTTGAAGCGGTTGGCAGATCAGGCTACAACGTCTATCCGTTAACTCCTGAGGATTTTATTGAACTTCCATTTGGAAGTGATTTGTTCACGTTGCCGGGAAGAAGACCTTACGGTTTGAGTGTGGAGACGGGAGAGATGGAATGTCACGAAGACATTCAAGCCGTAGCAAGTTTGAATGCTCCGGCATATACACAGCTGTATTCAGCAGCGTTTGGAACAGACGAGCAAGATGCACCAACACTTCCGTTATACGCCTACACAGCAGTGGGTTGGTATGATGGAAAATTTTATACAACGGCAGTGCGCATTGATGCCGACGAGCGTCAGGATTTAGAGAATTTCGATCGAGAACATATTTGGGAAGTAACCCGCAAGCGTTTGGAAGATCATCCGAACAACAGATTGGTTCAGCATTTGGGAAACAATTGCAGTTTGAAATACTGTTGTCCTGCTGCACGTAACTTTTTCATGGGGCGTTGGGAAGCACCCATTCCTGTAAGTCCGGCGTGCAACAGCAATTGCTTGGGTTGCATTTCATTTCAACCGGAAGAGCATGAATTAACTTCTCCGCAAGATCGATTAGACTTCATTCCAACTGTTGCAGAAATAGTAGAATATACATTGCCGCATTTGATCAATGCAGAGCGTCCAATTGTGAGCTTTGGTCAAGGTTGTGAAGGCGAACCGTTGTTGGTTTGGCAGACCATTCGTGATGTGATTATTGAATTGCGCAAGCACACCAAGCGCGGAATCATCAACCTCAATACCAACGGCAGCAAGCCGAAGGCGGTGGAAGAATTAATGAAAGTTGGATTGGACAGCATTCGTGTAAGCACGAATTCACTTCGTAAAAACATTTACGAAGCCTATTATTTGCCGAATAATTACAAGTTTGAAGACATCGTAGAATCAGCACGCATTGTTCGTCAATACGGTGGATGGGCAAGTATCAACTACTTCACATTCCCTGGAATGACAGACCATCCGGAAGAATTCGAAGCGCTACGGAATTTCATTAAGCATACCGATATTAGTATGATTCAATGGCGCAACTTCAACATTGATCCCGATTGGTATCTAGGAAAAATTGGCGTGACGGAATTGCCAGAAGGAATGGGTGTTCGAAATGTATTGGAAAAAATTCGAGAAGAGTTCCCGCACTTGGCATACGGTTATTTCAACCCACCACAGGAAATTCAGGTGGAGTATAATTTATTGCGTGAAAAAAATCGTTAACTTGCATTTATGTTATCCCGATTGGAAATAGAATCTAAACTGAGAATGATTAAGCCAGAACTTACAAATAAGTTTAAGGTGAGTCGTATTGGTTATTTTGGTTCATTTGCAACTGGCTTGGAAAGGGAAGACAGTGATTTAGATATATTGGTTGAATTTTCAGAGCCAATAGGTTGGAAATTTTTCGCGTTAGAAGTTTTTCTTGAAAAGACATTTGGCAGATCAATAGATTTAGTGACAGTCAATGCGCTGAAAGATAGAATTAAAGGACCTATTTTAAATCAAGTTCAATACATTTGAGACCAAGCGATCGTGATCCAATATTGTATCTAGAAGATATCGCACTTTCAATGCAGAGGGTTCAGGAGTATATTGCCGGACTTGATTTTCAGCAATTCAAATGGGATTATAAGACCGTTGATGCTGTTGTGAGGAATTTTGAAATAATAGGGGAAGCAAGCAAAAATGTTCCTGCCACTATTAAAGATAAATATTCAAATATTCCTTGGGATGAAATGTATCGACTAAGAAATAGAATTTCACACGAGTATTTCGGAATTGATTATGAAATACTTTGGGATATTTCAATGAATTACCTGCCACAAAATCATTCGGATATTTTGAAGGTAATAAAAAACGAAGGTTAATTTCGGCTTTACTTACCTACCTGCAACACCACACATGTGGTAAAGCAAACGCGCACCAACATTGCCGTTCCAGTCGTCTTCGCCTGGAGCAACTTCTACTAAGTCGAAGCCAATGATGTTCTTCTTGGCTTTCAATTGACTTAATAAATACAACGCTTGTTGGAATGAAAGTCCACCTGGAACCGGAGTGCCTGTATTTGGGCAAAGGGTGGGGTCTAATCCGTCGATGTCGAAACTGATATACACATCCTTCGGAAGCGCATCGATAATGGCATTGCAACGCTCTTTCCACAATTCACCTTCGAACGCTGCACGCTGAATCTCCGCATCTGTATGAACGATAATTCTTCCGTTTGAATTCACCACACGGTCGTTTTCTTCCTTACAAAAATCGCGAATTCCCACTTGAACCAATTTGGTTATTTGTGGAATTTGAAGCGCGTTGTACATGATAGACGCGTGCGAATACGTGAACCCTTCGTAGGCTTCACGCAAGTCCATGTGCGCATCAATGTGAAGTATTCCGAAGTTCTCGTAACGGTCTGATAATGTCTGAAGATATCCAAGTGGAGTGCTATGATCACCGCCAATTAATCCAACAGTTTTACCAGCGTCTAACCACTTCTTGGTTTGATCGGCAACATACTGAACCATATCGGCACAGCCGTCGTTGATCTCTTGAAGAATCTCTTGAAGATCTTCGTTTTCTTCAATGCTTTCGCCTTCTTCCCAAGCAGAAATTATTTCTTCCGCTTTTTCTTTTAATGAATTACTGCGTGAGTGAAGGGCACCGTTTTGCTCAAGCATGGCAATGCCCTTCTTCCACAATTCTGGAAATTCAGGATGATGGAGATCGACTTGAAGACTCGATTCGAAAATATGCTCAGGCCCTTCAGAAGCACCGCCGCCGTAGCTTACGGTAACTTCCCATGGAACTGGAAGAAGAACAATATCACTTTCGTCAATGGTGAATGGCAATCCAAACATTTGACTTTCCGCTACACCCGCACTATTCGGGTTGAAGGAATTAATTTTTTCTTCTTTGCTCGACATGTTGAATTATGCAGATAGTACTTTTTTCACTAAGTCTGCTGCTTCTTGAAGCGTAATGGCAGAGTGAACAGCTAATCCTGATTCGTCAATTAATTGTTTCGCTTCAACAGCATTGGTTCCCTGAAGACGAACAATGATTGGAACTTGAATGTCCCCAATGTTTTTGTATGCGTCTACAATTCCTTGTGCTACGCGATCGCAACGTACAATTCCACCAAAGATATTTACTAAGATTGCTTTTACAGTTGAATCGCGAAGGATCATTCTGAATGCTGTTTCTACACGCTTCGCATCTGCAGTACCTCCCACATCTAGGAAGTTAGCAGGCTCACCGCCGCTCAACTTAATGATGTCCATAGTTGCCATAGCCAAACCAGCACCGTTCACCATGCAACCTACGTTACCGT
>JBJOPP010000087.1:0-18960 GCA_046050685.1 Bacteroidota bacterium | reverse complement strand
GCTACCTCGATACGGTTTTTATGTATGAGGCCATCGGAAGAAATTTTTTATTCGTTGGAAAAGGTGAGTTGTTGAATTGGCCGTTGTTCTCTTTATTCTTCCGAAAACAAGATATTCCTATTCGTCGCGGACAAACCAAAGCTGCACTTGTTGCTATGGACCGTGTAGCTAAAAGTTTACGCAACGGAATGAGTGTGGCCATTTATCCCGAGGGAACTATTCCAGACGACGCACCCAAATTACTTCCGTTTAAAAACGGTGCATTCAAAGTTGCCATTGAGCAGCAAACGCCCATTGTTCCTGTCACGTGGCATGCGAATTACAAGGTGTTGTTAGACCCCGCAAAGTTCTTTCAGTATTCACTTCCACATAAAATAAAAGTTACCGTGCATGCACCCATTGCTACCGCAGGGTTAACTGCTTCGGATTTATTACCTTTGCGCACGCAAGCGTTTGAAACCATTCAACGCGAATTGAATAAAACACATGAAAGTTGATGTTGCCACTGTTCGTCGCCTAGCTGAATTAAGCAAGCTCTCTTTTTCTGAAAATGAAGAAGCAGAGATGGTAGACGGGTTGAACGAAATGATCGCATTTGTTGACAAGCTTAAAGAGCTTGACACTGCAGATGTAGAGCCTCTCGTGTTTATGACCGACGAAACCAACGTTCTTCGTGAAGATGTTGTTGAAGCTCCTATTACACAAGCGGAAGCTTTAAAAAACGCACCTTCAAAAGACATGTATTACTTCCGTGTTCCTAAAGTCATTAAACAATAATTCATGCATCCGTTTAAAAAGCTTTCTATCCTTATTCCTGCTTACAACGAAGGAAGAACCATTCATCTTATTCTTGACCTTTTTGGTGAAGTTCAGTGGGTGAACAACATTGAAATGGAAATCGTGATTGTGAACGACGCTTCTACAGACAACACTGTGGAGGCCATTGAATCATACATTGCGGCTCATCCAGAGCGTACATTCAACTTTTACTCGCAACCCTTCAACCAAGGAAAAGGAGCGGCTTTACACAAGGCTATTGAGATTGCAACGGGCGATTATGTTTTGGTACAAGATGCCGATTTGGAATACGATCCAGATGAGTACAACAAATTGCTTAAGCCGGTTTTCAAAGACAGTGCTGATGTGGTTTACGGATCTCGTTTCATGGGTGGAAATCCTCACCGAATCCTGTTCTTCTGGCATAGCATCGGAAACAAGCTATTAACCTTCGCAAGCAACGCATTTACCAATCTGAATTTAACAGATATGGAAACGTGCTACAAGTTGATCCGTGCAGACATTGCGCAGAATTTATTGTTGTGTGAAAAGCGTTTCGGTTTCGAGCCGGAAATCACAGCGAAGCTTTCAAGAATTCCGAACATTCGCATATACGAAGTTGGAATCTCTTATTACGGAAGAACGTACGAAGAAGGTAAAAAGATTGGTTGGAAAGACGGTGTTCGCGCGTTTTGGTGCATCGCGAAGTACAATATCTGGAGCCGAAAAGCCACTAAATAATCGAAGATTATTAGATGCTGAAGCAAGATTGCTTTGCAAAGATTCTTCGAAAGATTATTTCATAAAGAACTTTTGCGAAGCAATCTTGACTTCGTCATCTTTGTGAAACAATCTTAATCCGTTATTTCGATTTCGCTAAACGAAATCCGATGTCATAAATCCCTTCAACCGGATTCACACGCATGGCTTGATGAATAGACACTTTGTAGTGTCCTGAAAGCGGAAATTGTTTGCGTGATTTATAAATGATTCGATTGTCGTAAAGATCTCCCAATCCAGATTTGCCATACCAATTTCCTTGTGCGTCTGCCATTGGACATTCAAGCGTATCTACGGCTAGTTTTCCATTTGGAAATTCCATTTCAATAAACACGAAAAGATTACTGAATTCATATTGTTCACCGTTGCGTACATCGATAAAAAAGTCGTGTAAGCTAACGGTATCTTGAATGTCGAATTCGAAATTCGCAACTTGTTTGCTGTCCCACACACCGCCTTCAACAGGCATATTGCTCTCATACACAAACTCATCGGCACAAGAACTCAATAGCAGCGCCGCACATAAAATGAAAACTAATTTTCTCATTCTTTTTTGCCTTGATTCGGGTTCGGATTGTTTGGTTTTCCTTTGAAACGATTCGGTCTGTTGCCATTTCCTGGAGGGCGATTGCCTTCCTTCGGCTTAGGTGCTGCAGCGCTTTGCGGGTTACTGCTGTTTCCAGCAGCGGGTGCTGGTCTGTTAGCATTTCCACCTGGCTTATTGTTGCGGTTGCGGTTGTTGTTGTTGGGCTTACGCTTCTTATTGTCGAAACGGGTTAAACTATCTTGTCCAACTACTTCAGCAAATTCAACACTTTCAACAACTTCTTTCTCTTCAATAAACGTTTGAACTTCACCTATTACTTCACCGCGTTTGTTCTTTTCGATAATGTCTTTCACCACATCTGCAGATAGCGCAAACGGCCCGTCGGCATGCTGACCTTCGATGGTGTAGTAGATGACTTGCTTGAAAATATCTGTTTTGAAATGCGTAGCAATTCCTTTCGGAAGTTTCAATTTCACATGTGTTGGAGGAAGCATACGAACGGCTTCAACGTATTGATCGAGTTCGTAATTCAGGCAACATTTCAACTTTCCACATTGTCCGGCTAATTTGCCTGGATTCAGCGAAAGCTGCTGATAGCGTGCTGCGCCGGTAGACACCGATCTGAAATCGGTCAACCATGTTGAGCAGCAAAGCTCTCTTCCGCAGGAGCCTATTCCACCCAAACGACCTGCTTCAAGACGAAGTCCAATTTGGCGCATTTCAATGCGCACCTTGAACTCTTCAGCATACTTGCGAATGAGTTCACGGAAATCTACACGGTCATCGGCCGTGTAGTAGAATATCGCGCGGGTTTTATCGCCTTGATATTCCACGTCGCTAATTTTCATTTGAAGACCCAGTTCGCGCGATATCTCGCGTGAACGAATCATAGTGCTGGTTTCCAACTGACGAGCTGCTTGCCATGTGTCGAAATCAGATTGCTCTGCTTTACGAAGAACCCGCTTCAACTCGTAATTGTCTTTGATATCGCGACGGTTCATTTGAATACGAACCAATTCACCCGCCAAAGAAACAATTCCAACGTCATATCCTGTAGAGGCTTCAACAGCGATAACATCTCCCTGAAAAAGCTCTAAACTTCCCTTTCTAAAAAACGCCTTACGGCCGTTTTTAAAACGCGCTTCTATAACGTCAAATGGCTTTTGACCATCTGCTAATGGAACTCCTGACAACCAATCGAAAACCTCCATTTTACCGGAGCTACACGTTCCACAATTACCATTGCTTTTACAACCGTTAGGAACGCCACCATCTTTACTTCCACAACTCGAACATCCCATGTTTTCTTTTTTATATTCTCAAATATACAAATTAGCTTCCCACTATCTTCTTGATTTCGTTCAACTTGAACAAAGCTTCAACCGGGGTTAGCGTATTGATATCAATTTTTTCTACTTCTTTTTTAATCTGAACCAAGGTCGGGTCGTCGAGTTGGAAAAAGCTCAATTGCATTTTTTCTTCCCCTTGTACACTAACCGTTTTTCCTTTGCCCGCAGGGGCTTCACCTCTTTTCGTTTCCAATTGATGAAGCATATCGTTCGCACGATTCACAACTGTTTTCGGCATTCCCGCCAACTGCGCAACGTGAATTCCAAAGCTGTGATTGCTCCCACCTTCCTGCAACTTCCTTCTGAAAACAATTTTTCCTTTCGCTTCCGAAACCGACACATTGAAGTTCTTAATACGCGGAAATAAATTCGTCATATCATTCAACTCGTGGTAATGCGTTGCGAAAAGTGTCTTCGCTCTGAACTGCCCGTGTTCGTGCAGATATTCTGCAATGGCCCAGGCAATGGATACACCGTCGTATGTTGAAGTTCCACGTCCAATTTCATCCAACAAGATCAAACTTCGATCACTCAAATTATTCAAGATGCTCGCCGTCTCATTCATTTCAACCATGAACGTAGATTCACCTGCGCTCATGTTGTCGTTCGCACCAACACGTGTGAAGACTTTGTCTACAATGCCCATTTTCACGCGCTTTGCAGGGACGTAAGATCCCATCTGCGCCATTAGCACAATTAACGCTGTCTGACGCAACACAGCGGACTTACCCGACATGTTGGGTCCCGTAATCATCATGATCTGCTGCGAATCTCTATCGAGCGTAATGTCGTTCGCGATATACGGATCGTTCGGTGGAAGGCGCAATTCAATAATGGCGTGTCTTCCTTGTTCGATCTCTAATTTGTTCTCTTCGGTAAACTCAGGTGCGCAATATTTATTCGCTACTGCAACCGTTGCGAAAGAGGCCAAGGCGTCAATCTCTGCAAGCACGCGAGCGTTCAACTGCATGCTCACCAAATGTGGAAGCGTTTCTTCAATCAACGATTGATAAATCTGATTTTCTAAGATCGAAATTTTATCTTCCGCGCCGGTAATCTTCGCTTCGTATTCTTTCAGTTCGGGGGTAATGTAACGCTCAGCTTGTGTAACCGTTTGTTTGCGTATCCATTCAGGTGGAACCTTGTCCTTGTGGGTGTTGCGCACTTCCAAATAATATCCGAAGACATTGTTGAAGGCAATCTTCAAAGAAGGAATTCCTGTGCGCTCGCTTTCGCGTTCTTGCACCATTTGCAAATAGTCTTTTCCAGACTTTTGCAAATTGCGCAACTCATCCAATTCAGCATTCACTCCCTCGGCAATGACAGATCCTCTGTTAAGCGCTAACGGTGCTTCAGGATTGATCTTTTCGAAAATGTTATTGCACCAATCGGTCAATGGTTTCAACACATTAAACAACGCTTGAATCTCTTTGCTTGTTGAATTCGCGCCCAATGCTTGAATGTGTTCTGCCGTTTGCATGCCCTTCGCTAACTGAAGCAATTCGCGCGGATTCACGCGCCCTGTAGCAATCTTCGAAGCCAAGCGCTCCATGTCGCCAATGGTGTTCAAATGCAAACGCGTTTCAGCAAGAAGCTCGGCGTTCTGCACAAAACTTCCAACTACAAACTGGCGTTTTTCAATTTGAGAAATATCTTTCAACGGCATAAGCACCCAACGACGCAGAAGTCGCGCTCCCATGGGTGTGCTCGTGTGATTAAGCGTGTAAAACAACGTGGCTGTTTCGTCGTAATTCGAATGAACCAATTCTAAATTTCGAATGGTGAATCGATCTAACCAAACAAACGTGTCCTCCTCAATGCGGGAGATTTTTTGAATGTGTTGCGTCTTGTGGTGCTGCGTGTCTTTCAAATAATGCAACACCGCGCCAGCCGCAACCACACCGAGCTTCAGCTCTTCAACCCCAAAACCTTTTAACGATTGTGTTCCGAATTGTTTCTGCAAAACTTCCTTCGCGTAATCCAATGAGAAGACCCATTCGTCTATGCGAAACGTAAACCACTTCGTATCTCCGAATGCCTCGCGGAACTGTTGGTCTTCGTGCTTTTGAAACAACACTTCGTTCGGACGAAAGCTCTGAAGCAATTTGTTAATGTGGGAAGTGCTTCCTTCAGCTAAATAAAATTCACCGGTGGAAATATCTAAGAAACTCACCCCCGCTTGCTGATCGCGCATCACAACAGCTGCCAAAAATTGGTTGTTCGAACTGTCGTAGGTTTTCTCGTTATAGCTCACCGCTGGTGTTACCAATTCGGTCACTCCGCGCTTCACAATTTTCTTTGTAAGCTTTGGATCTTCAAGCTGATCGCAAATGGCCACGCGGTTTCCAGCGCGAACCAACTTCGGCAAATAGGTATCTAACGAATGATGCGGAAAGCCTGCTAACTCAATGAAAGCGGCAGCTCCGTTCTTTCGCTTGGTTAATGTAATTCCTAAAATGCGCGCCGCTGCAATCGCATCTGAACCGAAGGTTTCATAAAAATCGCCCACACGAAACAACAAAAGCGCATCTGGATATTGCGCCTTAATCTCGTTGTATTGCTTCATGAGTGGTGTTTCCACCACGGTCGATTTTTCTTCGGTCATATTACGCCACGTTCAATTGACTCAATTTCGAACTTTCAAATTTCTCACGGGCATAGGCCAGCGTTACTTTGAATTCTTTTTCTTCGGTTTGATTTGGAATTTCAAACATTAAATCCAACAAGATTGCTTCACAGATTGAACGCAATCCGCGAGCTCCAAGCTTGTATGTCATTGCCTTTTCAACAATGTAATCCAACACTTGCTTTTCGAAGGAAAGCTTCACGCCGTCCATTTCAAACAACTTCACATATTGCTTCACCAATGCGTTTTTCGGCTCGGTAAGAATTCTTCTCAATGCCGATTCGTCCAATGGATTCAAAAATGTCAATACCGGGAAACGACCAATTAATTCAGGAATTAATCCGAACTGCTTCAAATCGGCGGGAGCAATGTATTGCAACCATCCGCCTTGTTCTTCCACCGTAAATGCATTGCGGTATCCGATACTCGCGGTGTTCATGCGACGTTCGATGTGCTTATCAATTCCATCGAATGCACCACCACAAACGAATAAAATATTCTTGGTGTCAATCTGAATCATCTTCTGCTCAGGGTGCTTTCTTCCGCCTTGGGGTGGAACACTAACTGTAGCACCTTCCAACAATTTCAGCAACGCTTGTTGAACACCCTCACCACTTACGTCACGCGTAATGCTTGGGTTGTCGCTCTTACGCGCAATCTTGTCTATTTCATCAATGAATACAATTCCACGTTCTGCTTTTTGTACATCGAAGTCGGCACTTTGTAAAAGTCGAGAAAGAATACTTTCAACGTCTTCTCCTACGTAACCGGCTTGTGTAAGCACTGTTGCGTCTGCAATGCAGAATGGAACGTTCAACATCTTCGCAATGGTTTTTGCTAAAAGTGTTTTTCCAGTTCCGGTTTCACCAACCAATACGATGTTCGATTTTTCAATCTCCACTTCATCATCTTGCTTCCCTGCCGCATGTTGGGCCAAACGCTTGTAGTGATTGTACACCGCAACGCTCAATACCTTCTTGGCTTCGTCTTGACCAATGATGTATTCATTCAAAAAGTCTCTGATTTCAATAGGCTTCATCAATTCCGAAGTGCTAAACTCTTCTTGCGGAACAACAGCATCTTCTTTCACGATCTCATTCGCTTGTCTTGCGCAGTCGTCGCATATGTGTCCAGAAACACCCGCAATTAGCACATTCACCTCGCTCTTTTTTCTTCCACAAAACGAGCAGTTAATCTCTTGTTTAGACATCTTTAATTCTTTGCCACAAAGGTAATGAAACTCGGCTGTTTACATAGGGTCCACGTCAATAGACACACGAACCATTTTGTATTTCTGCTGCGACGTGAGCGAATGCGAACAATCTATGAGATAGCGCTTCACTTGTGCGGGTGGCATTTCACTTGGAATTCGAATCCAAAATTGTTGAATGTAATAGTTGTTCACACGGCCAATGGCGGGTGTTTCAGGCCCTGTATAATTCCCGAATAACGATTTGAAAAACCATGTCCCAAGCTCTGCAGCGGCGCTTAATGCAACGCCTTGCTCTTTGTGCTTTACGGTAAGCTTTATCATTCGCGTAAACGGCGGATACCTGAACTGCTTACGCTCGGCCAATTCCAAAGCGAAAAATTGTCCGTACTGATTGTTTTCTATCAACGGAAAAACCCAATGTTCAGGAGCGTAAGTTTGTATCAACACGCGACCACGTTCTTCTCTTCTTCCACTTCTTCCTGCAACTTGAACCATCATCTGAAACGCGCGTTCTATCGAGCGAAAATCCGGATGCTTCAACATACGATCGGCATTCAAGATGCCAACCAAATGAACATTGCTAAAATCCAATCCCTTCGTCACCATCTGCGTTCCAATGAGCACATCGGTCTTCCCGCTTTCAAATTCCGAGATAATTCTGTGATGCGCGTGTTTGCCCTTTGCAACATCTAAATCCATGCGTGAAATTCGAAGATGCGGCAAACACTCACCCAATTCTTCCTCTATTCGCTCCGTTCCCGCGCCCAACATTTTGAAAGCGTTAGCGCCACACGATGGACATTGCTGAACGGGTATTTCATGATGGCCGCAATAATGACATCGCAGTTCATGATGAAATTTATGATACGTCAAACTCACATCGCAGTTCTTGCATTCGGGAGTATAATGACACATTTCACATTCCCACAAAGGTGTGTATCCACGGCGATTCTGGAACAATATCACTTGTTTTCCAGCCTTCACCGTTTCGTCAATAGCCTCTAATAAAATCGAAGAGAAAACCCCTTGCATTCGCTTCGACTGAAGTTCAGAGCGAAGGTTAACAAAATCTATTTTTGGTTGAACGGCATTGCCATAACGCTCGAACATTTCAACCAGCTGATATTTTTTTTGTGTCGCGTTGAAGTACGATTCCAACGATGGTGTTGCACTTCCCAAAACCACTTGCGCATTCGAAAGCACACTCAACTTAATGGCCGTGTCACGTGCGTGATATCGCGGAGCAGGATCTTGTTGCTTAAAAGTTCCTTCATGCTCTTCATCTACGATAATTAATCCGAGATTCTCAAACGGAAGAAACACACCCGAACGTGCAGCCAACACAACATCGAAACGATGTAAGTCTGAATGTACCCGATGCCATACTTCCGTGCGTTCATGGGTGCTGTAGCCGCTGTGGTATACACCTACGCGAACACCAAAATACTTTTGAATACGATCAATCAAATGCGAAGTCAAGGCAATTTCAGGAACCAACAACAGCACTTGTTTTCCTTGTTGAATCTGATCTTGCATGAGATGCAAATACACTTCCGTTTTACCGGAAGAAGTAACACCGTGCAGCAACGTAACACCGAGGTGAGCCTTAATTTTTTCGAATGCACTTTGTTGCAATTCGCTTAAAACCGGCAATGGAAGTAAATCGTAATCGCCACTAATCATGCGCAATTCAGAGCGTTCTTCTATTGCAAGAATTCCTTTTTTTACCAAAGCAGAAACCGCTGAGGCATCTGTTTTCGATTGCAATTCAAGCTCTTTTTTCTTCACGGGTTCCCCCCTGTTTCCGTCCCACTTGCTCATTTGCAAAAAGGTCATGAGCACTTGAATTTGCTTGGCTGCATTGCGCTTTTCCAACGCAGAAAAATGCTGATGCAGTTGCTCGTCGGTGTTTCCGTTTTCACCGACTGTTACATACGAAACGCGCTTCGGAATGAACTTCTCTTTCACTTCTTCGAACGACGCAATGGCGTTCTTCTTCAGTAAGTTTTTTAATGTGGAATGAATGGAAACCTTCGGTAAAGCGTGTTGAATGTCTTTCGACATAACGCCCATTCCACGGTCTTTTTCAAGTATCACATCTACAACCGAACGTTCATTCGGTGTTAATTCTACAGCAAGATCCTTTGTTGTATAAACCGTTTCACTCGATAATTTCAATCCGCTAGGAAGTGCGGCAGTCATGACCTCTCCAAGGGTACACGCGTAATATTTTGAAATCCATTCCCACAACTTCATCTGCGTTTCAGAAACCACAGGAACATCGTCCAACACTTCTTCGAAATACTTCGCCGCATAGTCTTTCGGAACATCTTCGTGAACGCGCCAAACGATAGCCGTATATCGCTTCGATTTTCCCAACGGCACTACTACGCGAACACCTTGCTGAACATAGTTCTCCCAGGCTACAGGAACCCTGTAGGTAAGCACTTGCGGAAGTGCTAATGGGACAACAACATCAACAAAAAAAGTCTTCATAGTCTATAAACAAATAGAGACACGAAGGTCGTGTCTCTACTTTTATTCGGGTTGAAATTCTTATGCTTTTCTTTCCAAAACTTCGTCAATCATTCCGTACTCTTTGGCTTCAGAAGCAATCATCCAGTAGTCGCGATCGCTATCTGCCCATACTTGATCATAGGTCTTACCGCTATGTGTAGCAATGATGTCATACAATTCTTTCTTCAATTTTTGAATCTCACGTGCAGTGATTTCAATGTCTGAAGCTTGTCCACGAGCACCACCAAGAGGTTGGTGAATCATTACACGTGAGTGCTTCAATCCCGTGCGCTTTCCTGCTGTACCTGCGCACAACAAAACAGCACCCATAGATGCAGCCATACCGGTGCAAATCGTTGCAACATCTGGATTAATGTATTGCATGGTGTCATAGATACCTAGACCAGCGTATACACTTCCACCAGGAGAGTTAATGTAAATCTGAATGTCTTTTTTAGAGTCTGTGCTCTCTAAAAACAACAACTGCGCTTGAATAATATTCGCGATGTAGTCGTCGATTTCAGTTCCCAAGAAAATAATTCTATCAGCCATCAAACGAGAGAATACATCTACCTCACGGAAAGGCATGTGACGCTCTTCAATAACCGTTCTTGTCATGTTCTCTGGACCATACATGTGAGAAATCACATCGTTCACCACTGTGCTATTGATACCTAGATGACCAGTAGCATATTTTTTAAATTCTTTACGTTCAAACATATAGTAATATTTGTGTCGAAGATACAGCGCTTTTTAATTCAAAACCCTGACTTCAAACAGTAGACTTTTCAACTTATTCAATAATTTCAAAACGCTTGAACTTAATGCGTCCAAGCTCACACTCTTCTTCCCACATAGCAAGCGGACGTGCATATACAGATCCAAACGGAACAGATTTGTAGATAACCAGAGCCTCTTTGGTTTCGCTGTGATTTGCTAGGGAAATAATTTCGTAAACCCCTCCTTTGTAATGCTTCCAACGCTCACCTGGCATTGGGTATCTTATCGCTTTTTCCATGTTTTACTTTATAATACTACCGTTCCAAAATTATCTGCCAATTGCTTTCTCACATCATCTAAACGTTTCTTTTCAGCCAACAAAATCATTACCTCATCTTCATTCGTTTCTACTTCCAACTGAGATTCAATGGCCTTTGCAGCAATTTGAACGTGACGCATTTTCATGCGAAATAAGCAATCCTTCGCCGCCTTTCCTATGACATACTCCTCTGATTCGGTTAATATGCCGTGTTTAGTCTTCCAGTTCTCACTAATCTGATGGCGTGTGGTGAGAACGTTTACGGCTTCGCTTCGAACACTTTCCTCCTCGTGTGAAATGAAGTTGTGGTGACTCGGCATCTGATTTTCCTTCACCAACTCCAAATATTCCTTCAGCATTTTCGAATAAACACCCGACTGAAGTGTCATGAAATCATGCTCTAAGTTTCCAATTAAATAATCCGCTACAGACAAATGAATAACCTCTCGCTTGCCTTCTTCGTTCACAATCTCAATGGGCATTTCGTATTCACCGTACATCAACAGAATACGCATGAAATCGCGCTCTTGCGCTTCGGCATTCAACGTATCTGGAACAGGAACCGTCTCATCAAAAGGAGTTGGTATGAGCGCTTCAACAGGTGTGTGCACTCCTGGATCGTCTGAAGTCGCAGGCTTTGCTGGGCCTTTCTTCAAATTTTCTTGAAGCGATTTGTTCAACTCTAATAGCAGAACAGACTCTCCAATACCCATGATTTGCGAGCAATCTTGAACAAACACCGAACGCTTAATAGCATCAGGAATAAGCGCAATACTGTCCACAATTCCGCGAATCAATCCCGCTTTTTTAATGGGATCGTTTCCTACTTCTTCAAGAAGTAAAGCCGTTTTATATCGAATAAAATCCTTCGCGTTATCCTTCACATACAGCTGAATCTCTTCACTGCTGTGCTTTCTAGAATAACTGTCTGGATCGTCTCCGTCTGGAAATGTTGCAACGCGAACGTTCAACCCTTCCTTCAATATCATGTCAATACCTCGGAAACTCGCTTTAATTCCAGCTTTATCTCCGTCGTATAAAATGGTAATGTTCTGTGTGAATCGACGAATGAGTCGAATTTGTCCTTCCGTTAAACTCGTACCGCTACTCGCAACCACATTCTCAACGCCCGCTTGGTGAAGCGCTATCACATCGGTATATCCTTCAACCAAAAAACAATTGTCTTCCTTCACCATCGCGTTCTTCGCGAGGTGTAGGCCATACAGGGTATTCGACTTGTGATAGAGATCGCTTTCCGGACTGTTGAAGTACTTCGCAATGTCTTTCTCTGCCTTCAGTGTTCTTCCACCAAACGCAATCACCTTTCCGCTCACATTGTGAATCGGGAACATCACACGCCCGCGGAAGAAATCATACGGCGAACCGTCCTTCTCACGGGTCAATCCCGTCTTCAATAAATATGTCAAAGAATGCCCTGCAGACAGCGCCGCTTGAGACATCTTGTCCCATCCGTCTGGACAATATCCGAGTTGAAATTTCTTCAGTGTATCCTCACGAAAACCGCGCGATTCGAAATATGAAAGGCCAATGGCTCTTCCCATTTCCGAATTGTACATCTGATCTTGGAAGTATTTATTGGCGAAGTCGGTGACAACAGATAGTTGTTCGCGCTCGCTTTTTTCAGCCTTTTGTTCTTCGGTCTGACTCTCTTCTTCAATTTCAATGTTGTACCTGTTGGCCAACCAGCGCAAGGCTTCCGGATAGGTAAGCTTCTCGTGCTGCATAAGAAAATCAATAGCGTTTCCGCCTTTTCCAGAACTGAAATCTTTATAAATTCCTTTTGATGGAACAACGAAAAAACTCGGGGTTTTTTCATTCACGAACGGAGAAAGACCGCGATACGAAGACCCGCTTTTTTTCAAATGAACAAACTCTCCAATGACATCTTCAACGATGATGGCTTGGAAAATTCGGTCTATGGTGGAACGGGAAATCATGGGACTACCAAAGGTAGTGCTACATGACTACATTCACAATACGTTTTGGAACAACTATGATTTTTTTCGGGGTTTTCCCTTCCAAATATTTCGCTGTGCTTTCATGCGCCATCACCTGTGCCTCAACATCTGCGCCGCTCATGCCCACAGGAAGCGACAAGAAGAATCTTGTTTTTCCGTTGAATGAAATCGGATATTCGAAATTATCGTCTTCCAAATATTTGTTTTCAGCAACCGGCCAAGATTCATTCATGACTGAAGTTGAATGACCCAAGTTCTTCCAAAGTTCTTCTGCCAAATGCGGTGCATAAGGAGAAAGCATAACAACCAAAGGCTCTAACGCCTGACGCTTGTTGCATTTGAGGTCTGTCAATTCGTTCGTAGCAATCATGAATGCACTAACCACAGTATTCCAAGAGAATCGCTCGAGGTCTTCAGTAATTTTCTTAATGGTCTTGTGAACCACGCGCATTTCAGCTGCTGTGGCCTCTTCCGATGAAACAGCGAATGTTTCATTTTCCATAAACAAACGGTGGAAGCGACGCAAGAAATTGTGAACACCATTAATACCCTTGGTGTCCCAAGGTTTGCTTTGTTCAACAGGACCTAAAAACATTTCGTAGCAACGCAAAGTATCTGCTCCGAACTTCTCTATTAATTCATCAGGCGTTTGAACGTTGTACTTCGACTTCGACATTTTCTCAACTTCCCAGCCGCACGTGTATTCGCCGTTTTCATTCAACATGAATTCTGCGTTTGCGTATTCTGGAAGCCAATTCTTGAAGCCTTCAATATTCAACTTGTCGTTGTCTACCAAAGAAATATCGGCGTACAAACGTTGTGTTTCATACTCTTTTCTTCTTTCGAAGGAAATGAAGGTGTTGCTGTCTTTTATGCGATAAACAAAGCTGCTACGCCCAAGGATCATTCCTTGGTTAATCATCTTCTTGAATGGCTCGTTGAACGGTATGTATCCCAAGTCAAACAACACTTTCGTCCAAAAACGTGAATACAACAAGTGACCCGTTGCGTGCTCTGCACCGCCCATGTACAAGTCTACTTGTCCCCAATAGTTGATACGCTCTTCCGAAGCAAAAACCGAATGATTGTTCGGGTCCATGTAACGCAAGAAATACCACGAAGATCCTGCCCATCCTGGCATGGTGTTGCATTCCATTGGCATACCGTTTCGCTCCCAATTCGTTGCGCGAGCCAATGGTGGTTCGCCCGATTCCGTAGGAAGATAAGCGTCTACATCAGGTAATTCAGTTGGAAGCTCTTCCGTGTTTATCAAGCGAGGAATTCCGTTTTCATAATAAATCGGAAACGGCTCTCCCCAATAACGCTGGCGGCTAAACACCGCATCGCGCAAGCGATAATTCACACGCTTTTCACCCGCACCAATTTCCATCAAACGCTCACAAACCGCATCAAATGCAGCGTAGTAATTCATTCCATTTAAAAAATCTGAATTCGCAAGAAGCGCGTCTTTCGAGGTTTCTGCCTTCTCTGACAAATCAGATTCAGCAAAAATATTTTTTATTTCTAGGTTGAAATGCTTCGCGAAATCGTAGTCGCGTTGGTCTCCTGCTGGAACAGCCATAACCGCTCCGGTTCCATAACCCGCCAACACATAGTCACCAATCCACACAGGAATTTGCTCGCCTGTTAACGGATGCATCGCGTAGCTTCCAGTGAACACACCCGAGATTTTCTTCTCGGCCATACGCTCACGTTCGGTCTTCAACTTTGAATTCGCAACATATTCCAAAACAGCCTCGCGCTGCTCTTCACTTGTAAGCACTTCAACACTTTCGTGTTCAGGTGCAAGGGTCAAAAATGAAACGCCGTACAACGTGTCCGGACGTGTTGTGAAAACTTCAATCGTTACTTCCTTTTCCGCTTGAAATCGAACACGTGCTCCAGAAGATTTTCCGATCCAATTGCGTTGAATTTCTTTAATGTTATCCGGCCAGTCAATGGTGTCTAAGTCGGAAATCAATCGTTCCGAATAGGCCGAAATACGCATGCTCCATTGACGCATTTTCTTTTGCTCTACGGCATGTCCGCCGCGTTCGCTTACGCCGTCTTTGATTTCGTCATTCGCAAGAACGGTTCCCAATGCAGGACACCAATTCACCACAGAGTCTGCCAAATAAGACACGCGGTAATTCATAAGCAAAGCCTCTTTTTGTGCTTCGCTCATGCTCTTCCAATCGGTGTCTGTAAATTCTCCTTCGAAATGAGCAGAGAAAATATGATCAGCTTCCAACAAATAAGTCTTCCACCATTCTTCGTCCATGTGCGCATTCACGCCGTATGAACCGTTCTCTTCAAACTTCGCAATCAGCTCAGAAATCGGACGAGTTTTGTTCGTTTCTAAATCGTACCAAGCGTTGAACAACAATCCGAAAATCCATTGCGTCCACTTGTAATATTCTGGAGAGCTGGTTCGAACCTCTCTGCTCCAATCGTATGAAAAGCCAATCTTATCCAGCTGTTCGCGATAGCGTGCAATATTTTGCTCTGTGGTTTTTGCAGGATGCTGTCCGGTTAGAATAGCGTATTGTTCTGCTGGCAATCCGAAAGAATCGTATCCCATCGGATGCAAAACATTGTACCCTTTGTGACGCATATATCGCGCATAAATATCTGAAGCGATATAGCCCAGCGGATGTCCCACGTGAAGCCCTGCTCCGCTTGGATAAGGGAACATGTCTAAGACGTAAAACTTCTTTTTATTCGGGTCTTCGGTAACTTTGTAAGACTCGTCGTGCGCCCATTTCTTGCGCCAGTTTGCTTCAATATTTCTAAAATCGTATTCCATAAATCGTGTAGAATCGTTCGCGAAGATAGGGCTTACAAAGAGCTAATTCACTAACTTCGCGAAGTATGAAATACCAACGCATTCTTCTAAAATTAAGTGGTGAAGCCTTAATGGGCGACAAACAGTTCGGAATTGACAATTCGCGTTTAGTTCAATACGCGCATGAAATTAAAGCTGTTTGGGAAAAAGGAGTTGAAGTAGCTATTGTTATCGGTGGTGGCAACATCTTCCGCGGAGTTCAAGCTGAACAAGGTGGAATGGAGCGCACACAAGGCGATTACATGGGCATGTTAGCAACCATGATTAACAGCATGGCGTTGCAAAGCGCTCTTGAATCGGCGGGTGTTCCAACGCGTTTGCAAAGTGCTATCGAAATGAAGCAAATTTGTGAGCCGTTCATCAAACGCAGAGCTGTTCGTCATTTGGAAAAAAATCGTGTGGTTATTTTCGGTTCAGGAACTGGTAACCCATTCTTCACCACAGACACTGCCGCTTCACTTCGTGCAATAGAAATTGAAGCAGATGTTGTGTTGAAAGGAACACGTGTAGACGGCATCTACACTGCAGATCCTGAAAAAGATCCTAACGCAACAAAATACGATACCGTTACTTTCAACGAAGTGTACGAAAAAGGATTGAACGTAATGGATATGACTGCGTTCACGTTGTGTAACGAAAACAAATTGCCGATTATCATTTTCGACATGAACAAAGGAGGAAACCTTTTGAAGTTAGTTTCCGGCGAAAACATAGGAACCAAAGTAGAATTTTAAAGCAGAATAATAGTATGTCTGAAGAAGTTAAAATGGCCCTTGATGAGGCTGCAGAAGCAATGACTAAATCCATTGTTCACCTAGAAAACGAATTGAACAAAGTGCGCGCTGGTAAAGCAAGCCCTGTTATGTTAGACGGTGTTCGCGTAGATTATTACGGCACCATGACTCCGCTTAAAAACGTTGCGAACGTTACCACTCCTGACGCTAGAACGCTCAATGTTCAACCGTGGGAAAAAGGTATGTTGAATGCAATTTCAAAAGGAATTATGGAAGCAAACCTCGGTTTGAATCCACAAAACAACGGCGATGTAATTATGATTGCTGTTCCTATGCTTACTGAAGAACGTCGTCGCGATTTATCGAAACGCGCGCATTCAGAAGGTGAGAACGCTCGCGTAGGTATTCGCACGGCTCGTAAAGAGGCGTTAGACTTCATTAAGCAAGCTCAAAAAGACGGACTTCCTGAAGATGAAGCGAAATCAGGCGAATCGAAGGTTCAAGAACTTACAGATAAGTTCAATAAAAAAGTAGATGAAGTCTTAGCCGCGAAAGACAAAGACATTATGACCATCTAAACCCAAGCATGTGGTAAAGATTGGTGATATTGAACTTCCTGAATTTCCGTTGCTGCTCGCTCCCATGGAAGATGTGAGCGATCCGCCCTTCCGCATGGTCTGCAAAGAGCAGGGTGTAGATTTAATGTACACTGAATTTATTAGCAGCGAAGGGCTCATTCGCGATGCTGCGAAAAGCAGAATGAAGCTCGATATCTTCGAATACGAGCGCCCCATCGGTGTTCAAATTTTCGGAAGTGAAATCGAATCCATGGTAAAAAGTGCCGAAATCATTGAATCGGTAAATCCCAACTTATTAGACATTAACTACGGTTGTCCCGTTTCCAAAGTAACCTGCAAAGGCGCCGGGGCGGGCATTCTTCAGAACATTCCAAAGATGGTTGCTATGACCGAAGCCGTTGTGAAAGCAACAAAACTTCCGGTTACTGTAAAAACGCGTTTAGGTTGGGACGAGGGTTCAAAGAACATTGAAGAGGTTGCTGAACGCCTTCAAGACATCGGTATTCAAGCCTTAACTGTTCACGGAAGAACTCGCGTGCAGATGTACAAGGGTGAAGCCAACTGGGAGCTGATAGCGAAGATTAAAGAAAACCCGCGCATACATATTCCAATCTTCGGAAACGGTGACATCGACTCTCCCGAAAAAGCGTGGGAGTACAAAAACAAATACGGTGTAGATGGAATCATGGTAGGACGCGCCAGCATTGGCTATCCGTGGATCTTCCGAGAAATCAAACACTACTTCAAAACGCAAGAATTACTTCCTCCGCCAACCATAGAAGAACGCGTTGCCGCGTGTAAAAGTCATTTCGAATTTTCTCTTCGTTGGAAAGGTGAAAAGCTCGGAATTCTCGAAATGAGAAGACACTACACCAATTACTTCAAAGGAATTCCAAACTTCAAACCCTTCCGCATGGACTTGGTAACCTCTATGGATATTGATTTCATTCGAAAAAAGTTGGATGACATAACTCAGTTTGAAATCTAATTTCAGGTTTAACTTTGCAGCATCTAGAATAATCTATACTTGTTCAGGTGAAAAAATTATACAACACAGAAGACAAGCGCGTCCTGCGCCAACGTATGCTCGCAGACAGCACTCCGCGAACAACAGTTTCATTTTACAAATACCATCAGATTGAAGATTCGCAAGGCTTTCGCGACGGGCTTTTCGCGCGTTGGAACGAACTTGGAGTTCTCGGTAGAACCTACATTGCATCTGAAGGAATTAACGCTCAGATTTCTGTTCCAACAGAAAACTTCGAGGCCTTTGTAAAAGATCTTTTCACCATAGATTTCCTTAACGGTATTCGTCTGAACACCGCTGTTGATGAGGGAAAATCGTTCTATGCTCTAAAAGTAAAACTTCGAAATAAAATTGTTGCAGACGGAATTGAAGATCCAAATTTCGACCCTTCAAATACCGGGAAATACTTAAACGCGGAAGAGTGGAACCAACAGCTTTCCGATCCGAATACTGTCGTTGTTGACATGCGCAACCACTACGAAAGTGAGGTTGGACATTTCGAAGGCGCTATTTGTCCAGATGTAGATACCTTCCGAGAAGAACTACAAGTGGTTGAAGACATTCTTCAAAACGACAAAGACAAGAAGGTGCTCATGTATTGCACCGGTGGAATTCGATGTGAAAAAGCTTCGGCTTACATGAAGCACAAGGGTTTCGAGAATGTCTATCACCTCGAAGGAGGAATCATTAAATATGCTCGCGATGCGAAAGCAAACGATTTAGACATCAAGTTCAAAGGTGTGAATTTCGTGTTCGATGAACGTTTGGCAGAGCGCATTTCAGACGAAGTTATCGCAACCTGTCATCAGTGCGGCGAACCGTTCGATCATCACACCAATTGCATGAACCTCGGTTGTCACATCTTATTCATTCAATGCGACAAATGCAAAGAGAAATACGAGAATTGTTGCTCTGAAGAGTGTCAAAGTATCACGCATTTGAGCGAAGA
>JBJOPP010000086.1:0-8801 GCA_046050685.1 Bacteroidota bacterium | reverse complement strand
TATTGAAGAGAAAGATTTACTGAATGAATATGAAAATATAGACTTGATTTTTGCGATATATTTTGGGATAATTCTCTCGATGTTTATTTACAACCTATTTGTATTTTTTTCCGTTAGAGATACGGTTTACCTCCTTTATATTTTTTACATAATTACTGTTGGGTATACTCAGTTAGTGTTATTCGGTTTTTCATCTAAGTATATTTTCAATTTTTCCGGAGATTTGAATATTTCACTCGGTTCAATTGTACCTGGCTTAAGTGGATTGGCAACAATTTTTTTCGCGCAGAATTTTATCAGAACCAAACAATATTCCCCAAAGATTAATCGTGTATTAAATTTATTTAAGTTGCTTTATTCAGCGGCAATTGGGCTTGCTTTTTTAGGTTTTCATAATACAACTCAGATTATTTTGAATGTTGGAGCTTCTTCGGCTTTGATATTAATTTTTGCTTCGGTTAGTGCGATAAAGCAAGGATACAGACCCGCTCAATATTTCATTGTCGCTTGGGTTATTTTTATTATTGGTCTCACACTATATGCTCTAAGAAATTTCGGCATCCTACCCTTCAACGCATTCACAAACTTCGCGCTACCGGTTGGTTCAGTGGTGGAAATTTTACTGCTGTCATTTGCACTGGCAGATCGCATTAATGTGCTGAAACAAGAAAAAGAACTTTCACAACAGCAAGCCTTCGTGGCCATGAAAGAGAACGAACGCCTGGTGAAAGAACAGAATATTCAACTCGAGAAAAAAGTACACGAAAGAACCGCAGATCTCGAAAACAGAAACTCCGAATTGCACGTTGCCATGAACGACCTGAGAATGACACAACAACAACTCGTTGAGTCAGAGAAATTAGCATCAATCGGACAAATGACAGCAGGTATTGCACACGAAATAAATAACCCCATCAACTTCGTACAATCCAATGTTGGACCACTTAAGCGCGATATCGATGAGATTTTAGATCTTCTTTCGCAATTAGCAGAAATCGACGAAAACAAAGATCTTCTCGAACAAGTGAAACACTTGAAGGAACAATACACGAAGCTCGATGTCGAATATCTGAAAAAAGAGATTTCACAACTGTTAAACGGTATTGAAGACGGATCCAAACGCACCGCCGAAATCGTAAAAGGTTTGCGCGTTTTCTCTCGAATGGATCGAAACGAATTGGTTTCAGCCGATATCAACGAATGCTTAAATTCAACATTGGTTGTCATGAAAAACATGACGAAAGCTGAGGTAACCTTGAATGTAACCTTGGGTGAAAACATTCCGAAGATAAACTGCTACCCAGGCAAACTTTCCCAAGTATTCATGAACCTTGTTACAAACGCGGTTCAAGCTACTCGCCTCCCAGGAAGACAACCAATAGATCGTGTTATAAACGTACGCTCTTACTTCAACGATAATAAAATATGTGTTGAAATTCAAGACAACGGAAAGGGTATTCCAACAGAAATTCAAGATAAAATTTTCGAACCTTTCTTCACCACAAAAGATGTGGGAGAAGGGACTGGATTGGGCTTAGGGATTGTGGCCGGAATTGTTGGTGAGCATAATGGACAACTTTCGTTCACAAGTAATACAAACGAAGGCACTACTTTTCTTATAACTTTACCCATCGATTCTAAGAACTAATTTGATATGATTAAAGTACTCTACCTCGACGATGAAGAAAATAACCTCATCGCTTTCAAAGCCCTCTTCAGAAGAGAGTTCGATGTATATACAACTACTTCTCCGCAAGAGGCAGTGGCATATCTAAATGCGAACGAAGTTCCCATTATCCTTTCCGACCAAAAAATGCCGGAACTCAGCGGTGTTGAATTCTTCGAACTTACACTGAACGATTTCCCGAATGCTGTAAGAATACTTGTTACAGGATACGCAGATATAGAGGCTGTAATTGATGCTATTAATCGTGGTCAAGTGTATCGCTATGTGGCAAAACCTTGGAACGAAAATGATCTTCGCGTTTGTCTCTTGAATGCTGCAGAACGATACGAGATGAACATTCATTCAGGCAGTTCAGATTCGAATTCGAATAAATGGAAGATTGCAAAATCACGCATTCAAGACGCTATTCACAAAGTAAAGGCTGTAGTTACCTCATGGAAAGGCATGAATCAACCTGTTCCTGCCGATTCTCTGAATGAAGTAGTAAACGAATTGAACGCACTTGAAGAAAGCGTAAACGAAGTTTTCGAAGAAGTAAATTAATACTTAGGCTTTTTCCTCATCTGTCTCTCCCGACAAACTCTCATCTGCCATCGTAGGATCTATACGCTGCATGCGCCATGCCTCGTATGATAGGTCGTCTTCTTCATCAATGACTTGAATGAACGGCTCTGCGAATGCTTTCGTGCTTAAATGATGTTCCAATGAAAGAAGCATGGCTGGCAACACAATCAAATTCGTGAGCATTGCTGTAAACAATGTTAACGATGTCAATATTCCCAAAGCTCGGGTTCCATCGAATTCAGAGAAAACGAAAATTCCAAATCCGAAAAACAACACGATAGAAGTAAAGAGAATACTCGCACCAGTGTCTTTCACTGCCGACAATACCGATAGCTTAATGTTCCAATTGTGCTCACGCAATTCTTGTCTATACTTCGCCAAGAAGTGAATCGTATTGTCAACGGTAATTCCAAACGCAATACTAAACACTAAAATGGTGGATGGCTTCAACGGAATATCGAAGAAGCCCATGAATCCTGCTGTAATAAACTGAGGAATCAAATTCGGCACAAGTGAAATAAGCAACATGCGAATGCTGCGGAACATTACCCACATCAATAGACAAATAACCCCAACCGCGAAAAGTAAACTGGAGAAGAGGTTGTTCACCAAATAAGTTGTCCCTTTCAAAAATACAATGCTCGTACCCGTCATTGTAACACTGTACAAGCTGTCTGGAAAGAGTTTAGTTATTTCCGGACGAAGTGTATTCAATAAAGAGTCCATTGCCAACGTTCCAATATCTGCAACCTGAGCCGTTACCCTTGTTTTCTTCAATGAATCGTCAAGGAACGTGTTCGAATATTTCGAAGCATTTGAATTTTCTGCAGCACTGTCGGACTGTTCGAAATAAGGTCCTATAAATTGTTGTTCGCCGCGACTAATCAAATCGTAATACTCAGGGTCTCCTTCGTAATAAGCCTGCTTCGCGAACTTTATAGCATCTGCAATCGATAGCGATCTTGAAATTTTTGTAGAGACTCCTGGCAAGGTGTCCATTACGTTTTGTAACGAATCTATTCGAGCAATGGTCTTCGGATTGGTAATCTTTCCGCGCTTCGCTTCAATCATTATTTCGAACGGCATTACTCCGTCGAAATGCTTTTCAAACCAATGCAAGTCAGTAATAACGCGGTCGTCATCTGGAAGATCGTCAACAATGTTTCCTGTGGTCTTCACCAACGTCATTCCGTAAATACTTAATCCCGTAACGACAATGGTAATAAAGTAGATAATGCCTCTGTTTTTAGTGATCATACGCACCAAATTCTCGAGCGTATGGAACAACCAACGCATGTCGAGATGCTTCAAATGGCGTGCTTTCGGCGCAGCGGTGTATGAGAATAAAATCGGAAATGCAATTAATGAAATGAAGAACATGAGCATGCTGTTCAAGGCAGAGATAACCCCGAACTGCTTGAGCAAATCACTTTCAACAAAAATGAAAGTTGCGAAACCCACGGCAGTCGTAGCGTTAATCATGAACGCTGCTTCACCCACTTTTTGAATCACACGGGTCATGGCGCGCATCTTATTGCCGTGACGAATAAATTCTTGGTGGTATTTCGTTAGAAGGTAAATGCAATTGGGCACCCCAATAACAATCATCAGAGGAGGAATAAGTCCCATGAGCATGGTTATCGGATAATCGAACAAGGCTATGGTGCCCATGGAAACGACTACACCGATTCCAATAATGGCCATACAAACAACAACAGCTCGAATACTTCGGAAGAATATGAACAGCAGCACCGCACTTACAAGCAAGGATAGCAGCGTAAAGAATTTCAACTCAGCTTTCACCTTTGCGGTCATTTGCGTTCGTATGAACGGCAGTCCTGAAATGTATGTCTTTACATAAGTGTCTTTTGAAAACTGGTTAACCTTTTCAACGATTTGGTCTACCGCATTGCCACGAAATTCAGAATTGAAAAGCTCACCATTGACAAAAATCATCATTAGGGTCGCGTCTGACTTCGATTTGTAGAGTAAACCGTCATAAAACGGAAGCGAAAGTATTTTTTGTTTTACCGAATCGAGCTGGGCTTGAGACTCTAATTTTCCATCTGAAATGTGACGAAAGCGAAATCGCTCTTCCGTAGTATCGGCGTACATTTCATAGCAATGAGCGATGGAGAAAACAGAATCAACCACATTGCGTGGAACAGAGGTTTTCACTCCGTTAATTATCGTATCAACAGGTACAGTAATCTTTTTTAGACTATTACCCAGTTCCTTTAATGCAATGAAGTTTTGAAGTTCCCATATTTCCGGATCGTTTAATCCAACGACCACAACATTACCATCTTCAGAGAACTGCTTGGTAAAGGCTTGGTATTCAACATAGGTAGGGTCATCTTGCGGAAGAACCCCTGAAAACTTGTAGCTCATGCGCACATTTCGCGCTTCCCAACCCATGAAAGCAGTGATTGCCAATGTTATAATACCGAGAAGAACACGGTTACGAAGAATAAATGCAGCAATTTTTGCCCACATAGGTTTTTGAATAGACTGCAAAGAAACACTAAATCTATTTTCGAACGAAATTTTAGTCATCCTTTGTCAACCTATGGTTAAGAGTACTATCTTCGCCCCCATAAAATCGAAAATCATGTCACAACAACATCAAGCGCAAATTGACGCCTTTATGTCGAAAGTTCGGGCAATGAACCCGAACGAGCCTGAATTCCTTCAAGCAGTTCACGAGGTGGCGGAAGCCATTATTCCGTTCATGGAGAACCATCCTAAGTACAAGGATGCAAAGATCCTAGAGCGTATTGTTGAACCAGAACGCACATTAATCTTCCGTGTTCCATGGGTAGATGATAAAGGTGAAATTCAAGTTAACCGCGGTTACCGCGTAGAATTCAATAGTGCAATTGGTCCTTACAAAGGCGGATTGCGTTTCCACCCAACAGTAAATCTGTCGGTGTTGAAATTCTTAGGTTTCGAACAAATTTTCAAAAACTCTTTAACTACCCTTCCTATGGGTGGTGGTAAAGGTGGATCTGACTTCGATCCAAAAGGAAAGAGCGATCGTGAGGTTATGGCATTTTGTCAAAGCTTCATGAGCGAATTGTCTCGCCACATTGGTGCAGACACTGACGTTCCTGCTGGAGATATCGGAGTTGGTGGACGTGAGATCGGATTTATGTTCGGTCAATACAAGCGTCTTCGTAACGAATTTACCGGTGTATTAACTGGTAAAGGTCGCAACTGGGGTGGATCATTGATTCGTCCAGAGGCAACAGGTTACGGTACCGTTTACTTCGCGCAAGAAATGTTAATGATGAAAGGAAAAGACTTCAACGGAAAAACTGTTGTTGTTTCTGGTTCTGGAAACGTTGCACAATACGCGATTGAAAAAGCTACTGAATTAGGTGCTAAAGTGGTTACCGCTTCAGATTCATCTGGATATATCTACGACGCAAACGGAATCGATGCTGAGAAACTTGCTTTCTTAATGGAATTGAAAAACGTGAAGCGTGGACGTATTCAAGAATACGCGACCAAATACGGATGTGAGTTCGTAGCTGGAAAAACACCTTGGGGTGTGAAGTGCGACATTGCTCTTCCTTGCGCTACTCAAAACGAATTGAATGGTGACGATGCGAAAGCATTGGTAGCTAACGGTTGTATGGCTGTGGCTGAAGGTGCAAACATGCCTTCAACACCGGAAGCAATTGCTGTATTCGAAGCAAACAAATTAATGTTCTCTCCAGGTAAGGCGTCTAACGCGGGTGGTGTTGCAACATCTGGTTTGGAAATGTCTCAAAACAGTTTGCGTCTAAGCTGGACTCGTGAAGAGGTAGACCAACGTCTTCACAACATCATGAAGAGCATTCATGCTGCATGTGTTCAGTACGGAACAGACGGAGATTACGTTAACTACGTGAAAGGTGCAAACATCGCTGGCTTCGTTAAAGTTGCCGATGCTATGTTAGACCAAGGGGTAGTATAAGTTTCGACTTTCAATCTAGAATATAAAAGCGCTCCAAATGGGGCGCTTTTTTTACCCCTATTTTTCGTACATTTGTCCGAATTTTATTCGAAAATTCAAACGTATGTCCGCAAACCATTCGAAAATTGTAGGAGAAGGTCTTACTTACGACGATGTTCTTCTCGTTCCAGCCTATTCAGAGGTACTTCCACGTGAGGTGAATATTTCTTCACAATTCACTAAAAATATTACTTTACATACACCTGTTGTAGCTGCTGCAATGGATACTGTTTCCGAAAGTTCTATGGCTATAGCAATGGCTAGAGCTGGAGGTATTGCCGTTATTCACAAGAACATGACCATTGCCGCACAGGCAGCGGAAGTGCGCAAGGTGAAGCGTAGCGAAAGCGGAATGATCCAAGATCCAATTACATTGCACGAAACAGCGAATGTTGGAGATGCGTTGGCGATCATGGCCGAACATAAAATTGGTGGAATTCCAGTGGTAGATGCTGAAGGTGTGTTGAAGGGAATTGTTACCAACCGTGACCTTCGCTTCGAAAAAAATTACGAGAAGCCTATTCGTGAAGTCATGACAAGCGAAAACCTTGTTACCACAGACAAACCGAAAGATCTAGAAACGGCTGAATCTATTCTTCAAGAAAAGAAAATTGAAAAACTTCCTGTTGTTTCCGCTGATGGAAAATTAATGGGACTCATCACATACAAAGACATCTTAAAATTACGCAGATATCCGAATGCCTGCAAAGACAACTTCGGTCGTTTGCGTTGCGCTGCTGCAGTGGGCGTTACAGGCGATACCATGGAGCGTGTTGAAGCTTTGGTGAAAGCCGGAGTTGATGCTGTGGTTATTGATACCGCGCATGGACATTCGAAAGGTGTGATTGAAACTTTGAAAAAAGTGAAGGCTGCTTTCGGCGATAAAATTGATGTGATTGTTGGAAATATTGCCACCGGAGCTGCTGCGAAAGCCTTGGTGGAAGCCGGTGCCGATGGAGTGAAGGTTGGAATTGGCCCAGGTTCAATTTGCACCACCCGTGTAATCGCTGGTGTGGGTGTTCCACAATTAACTGCCGTAACTGACGTTGCAGATGCGTTGAAAGGAACAGGCGTGCCCATGATTGCAGACGGAGGAATTCGATATACGGGAGATATTGCGAAAGCAATTGCAGGCGGAGCGTCAACCATAATGATTGGTTCTATGCTTGCTGGAACTGAAGAATCTCCTGGAGAAACCATTATTTACGAAGGAAGAAAATTCAAATCATACAGAGGAATGGGTTCTTTGGAAGCCATGCAACACGGTTCAAAAGATCGTTACTTCCAAGATGCAGAAGACGATATTAAAAAATTAGTTCCTGAAGGAATTTCAGGACGTGTACCTTTCAAAGGTTCAGTAATGGAAGTAATGCACCAAATCATTGGCGGACTAAGAGCCGGAATGGGATATTGCGGTGCATCGAACATTTCCCAACTTCAAGAAGCAAAATTCATTCGCATTACCAACGCGGGTATCAAAGAAAGTCATCCGCATGATGTGGTAATCACAAGAGAAGCACCAAATTACAGTTATAAATAATTCAGTTTAATTTTAGTCATATGCGTTTTACAAAAGTTCTACTTTTAAATGTTGTGCTCCTTTGCACAGTGTGGTTCAGCGCGAATGCGCAACCGATACAAAAGGCTTCAGTTACATCACCAACAGTTCTTAGTGTTGATGGAGAAGATGTGTCACTGGAAGAATTTGAAAACATTTTCAGAAAAAACAACCGTGATTCTGTTGTTACGAAAGCAGCATTAGATGATTACATGGAATTGTTCATCAATTTCAAATTGAAAGTGCACGCTGCGAAAGCTGCTGGATTAGACACCGTAAGCAAATTCAAATATGAATTGCAAGGATACCGCGCACAATTGGCTCGTCCTTATTTGACCGACCAAGAAAAATTAGACGAACTTATGCAAGAGGCCTATGCACATTTGCAAGAAGAAGTTCGCGCAAGTCACCTGCTAATCGAATGCAAGCCAAACGCTTTGGCGGCAGATACCCTGAAAGCTTACAATAAGATTATGGATATCCGCAAGAAGATTCTTGCCGGAGAATCTTTCGAGTCGGCTGCGAAAAAATACAGTACTGATAAGTCTGTTGAGAAGAACAACGGCGACTTAGGATATTTCACAGCCTTCCAAATGGTATATCCGTTTGAATCTGCAGCTTACAACGCAAAGATTGGTGAGGTAACCATGCCAGTTCGCACGCAATATGGATATCACTTGTTGAAAGTAACTGGCCGTCGTCCTGCACGCGGAGAAATTCATGTTGCTCACATTATGGTGAAGCCGAAGAAAGAAGATCCGAACGATGCGTCTGAAGCGAAAATCAACGAGATCTATCAAAAGGCTCTAGAGGGAAAGCAAACTTTCCAAGAGTTGTGTGCTTTGTACAGCGAAGATGTTACCACTAAAAACAAGGGTGGAGAACTTCCATGGTTCGGAACAAACAAAATGGTTTCTGAATTCGAAGAGGCTTCTTATGGGTTGAAAAACGACGGTGATGTATCTGCACCTTTCAAGACATCTTACGGATGG
>JBJOPP010000085.1:0-5894 GCA_046050685.1 Bacteroidota bacterium | reverse complement strand
GCGCTCACGCATTTATCGTGCACCCCATATCTTCCAGCATGCAGAATTTGCATGGCAATCTTCCCTCCTGCTTCGTGCACCGCATGTGTAATGATTTTATGTTTCGAAATCTGCTCATCGGCATTGAAGCAAATGGCGCCCGGCCAAAGTCTTCCTTCTTTGTTGGGTGAAACTCCGCCAGTGATAATCAATCCCACTTCACCTTTCGCGCGTTCCGCGAAATACGCAGCCATGGCTTCGAATCCGTTTGGAAGTTCTTCCAATCCGGTGTGCATAGACCCCATGATGAAGCGATTCTTAATTTCATTCTTTCCAATAGAGAGCGGCTGAAGAGCTGATGTAATCATAGGCACGAAAGTAAATGAATTTTTTGCTTTACCTTTGAAAGTGTATTTAGCACACGAAGTATCATGAGTAAAAAGAATAGTGAACCAACGCCTAAAAACACTTTAGGAATGGATGTTTCCGTTGACTGTGTTGTTTTCGGATTTGATAACGACACGCTGAAAGTGTTGTTAATTGAGCAAAAGCAACCCGACACTATTCACCTTAAAACTCAAAAAGCAGTACCTGGAGATTTAGTTCTCGACAACGAAAGTTTGGACGAAGCCGCGAAGCGCATTTTGCAAGAATTGACATCGTTGAAAGGAATTTACTTGAAGCAGTTCCATGCCTTCGGAGATCCGAATCGTGTTCGCGGATTGAAAGATCAGCAGTGGCTTCGCACCTTCCGCGTGAATCCGGAAAGACGCGTCTTAACAATAGGATATTATTCGTTGGTGAAGTTGTCTGAGTTCAAACCGAAAGCAGCGTCGTTTGCTGGAAACACATACTGGGTAGACGTTTACAACATCCCATCTCTGGCCTTCGACCACAACGAGATTGTGCACAAAGCATTACTGATGCTTCGTCATGAATTGATGGCCGACCACATTGGCTTCGAATTACTTCCTGAAAAATTTACGTTGTCGCAGTTGCAGAAATTGTATGAAATTATTCTCGACAAGAAATTAGACAAGCGCAACTTCAGAAAGAATATCCTTCGCACAGAAACGGTAACAGCCTTGGAAGAAAAACAACAAGGTGTGTTGCACAAGCCTGCTCAATTATTCACCAAGAAATGAGAAGCGCGCTTTTAGCCATTGTATTCGCATTTTTCTTTTCGAACCTCTACGCTCAACAGCCTGTCTTTGGCCCAGCTTTCCTTCAAGAAGAAGTCGCGAGCGTTTCCATAACCATTGATCCAGATTCGTTGTTGGCTATGTACAACAGCTTGGGAAATTCGCACGAGTTTCCAGCAGACATGGTCTACACCTTCTCCACTGGTTTTTCAGCCTATTCAAGCGTGGGCGTTCGCTTCCGTGGAAACACTTCATTGAACGCTCAAAAGAAATCGTTCAAAATAAATCTCGACAAATTCGTCGATCAAAATTTTTACGGACTTGCAGAATTGAATTTGATTGGGAATCAGAATGACCCTTCTATTCTTCGCGCAAAATTGTGTTGGGACTTTTTCCGCGAAGCCGGATTGCCTGCCTGTCGCACTTCACACGTTCGTGTGTATGTGAACGGAACATACATGGGTGTTTATTTGAACGTTGAGCAAATTGATAATCGCTTTGCAGATGTTCGCTTCGACGATGGAACAGGAAATTTATGGAAGTGTCTTTGGGGTTCAGACCTTATGTACCAAGGCACAAGTCCAACATTATACACCGACGATGCCTATGATCTTGTTGAAAATGAATTCCTCAATAACTACTCTGAATTAGCACGATTCATAGATGTTTTAAACAATACACCGCTTTCTTCGCTTCCGTGTGAACTTGAAAAAGTTTTCAATGTGCATGACTACTTGAAAATTATGGCGGCTGATATTTTATTGGGAAATTGGGACAACTACATTTTCAATAAAAATAATTTCTACCTCTATCACAACGAGAAAACCGGAAAGCTAGAATACATTCCCTTCGATTTAGACAACACCTTAGGTATCGATTGGGTAAATGTCGATTGGGCTCAACGAAACTTGTATTCATGGACAACCTCTTCCAACCGTCCGCTTTTCACAAGACTCTTGCAAATTCCTGCTTATCGCAATGAATTCAGCAACAACGTGAACGATCTTATTGCTTCGCAATTCAACGCAACAGCATTTCAAACAAAGGCAACACAAATTCAAAACATTATTTATACCGCAGCAGCTGAAGATCCGCTTCGTCCGTTGGATTATGGATTTACGATTGACGATTTTGCGAACAGTATTTCAAGCGCATGGGGCGGACAAGTGCAATACGGCATTGTTCCCTACGTGGAAACACGCGCCACGCAAGCGCTTCAGCAACTCGAGACACTTCAACCATTCACGCGTATTTTCAATGTCGTTCCGAAATTTAACAACGACAGTCTATTCGTTTCATTCCAAAGTAATCTCAACAGTGATCAATTGGCTGTTGTGTGGAAAGAAATTGGAAGTTCAATGTGGCATGTTGAAATGCCTGTTAGCGAAGGGTACTATGGCGTAACAGATCAACTCTATTCATTCGCAGGACTTCTTCCGACCGACAGCATAAATATTTTGATCGGTGCAGTACCCATAGAATGGCTCAACGACATTGACGCGCACGATTGCAATTTTGAATACCTCTATGGACAAGAGTCTTCAACGCCGTTGGTTATAAATGAAGTGGCGCCATTGGGCACCGACAATTGCATAGACTTTTTTGGCACCAATGAAGATTGGATTGAATTGTACAATCCTGGACCTTCAGCTGTTTATCTTGGAAACAAATTCATCTCCGACGACGCCAGTAATTGGAACAAATGGCCTTTGCCGAATGTGACGTTAGATGCTGGAGAGTTTCAGTTGTTGTATGCCGATAAAGAACCTGCGCAAGGGCTGAATCATCTCGACTTCAAATTGAACGACACGTTGGAAACCGTTTACATATCGGAAGTTCAGAACAATGCGCGTGTGCTTATTGATTCAATTACCTATTCCAACATTCCAATCAATCATTCTTATGGAAGAGCCACGGATGCCAATCCGAATTGGATAGACTGGACCGTTTCTACTCCGAATGCCAGCAATCTTCCGGTAAGTGTGAATGAACTTGTTTCTGAAATTTCAATCTATCCGAATCCGGTTATTGAAGTACTTCGCAGCTCAGAAAAGATTTCGGGAAGAATCATTTCTTCAAGCGGACAAACAGTTTTATTGTTCAGCAATACACAAGAAATCGATTGTCGTAACTTGTCTTCAGGCGTTTATACTTTGCTTACTGACAAAAGTCTTTTTCGATTTATTAAATCGAAATAAGGTTATCTAGTCTTGCCTTTGTAACTTGCAGGCATGTATTACAGCGACTATCTAAAACTGGGGGAAGTTCTTAACGCGCAAGAACTCGAAAGCGACAAACAAGGTAAACACGCTCACGACGAGATGTTGTTTATTGTTATTCATCAATCGTACGAATTGTGGTTCAAGCAGATTCTGTTTGAAATGAAATCGGTTTATGACATTCTTGCGAAAGAGAACATTAACGACAACAGTCCAGAGTTGCAAATCGCTGTAAACCGCATGCACCGTGTTACTGAGATTCTTCGAATCTTGGTTGACAAGATCAATATCTTGGAAACCATGTCGGCACAAGACTTCTTAGACTTCCGTGATATGCTTCGTCCGGCAAGTGGATTTCAGAGCATGCAATTCAAAGTTTTAGAGACTTTGTTGGGATTGAAAGTAGAAGAACGTCATGGACAAGAGTATTTCACCAGTCAATTACGCAGCGAAGACGCGAAGCAGATTTACACGTTAGCGAAAGAAACAACGCTTTTGGAATTGGTGAACAACTGGTTGGAGCGCATGCCATTTTTCGAAGAGAAATATTGGGGAAGTGAAGATTTTTGCACGCAATACAGAAACGCCTACTCCTCTTCATTGAGTGAAATGGAAATGCAGAATTTGAAAGCGTTCGATGAATTGTTCATGTCGAACGAACCCGTTGAAAACAGAAAGTTAAGCGCGAAAGCCAGAAGAGCGGGGCTCTTCATTATGTTGTATCGCGACTATCCGATTCTTCAGAATCCGTATAGAATTATCAACTCATTGTTAGACATTGACGAGTTGCTCGCGACTTGGAGATGGAGACACATGAACATGGTTCACCGCATGATTGGCGGAAGAGCGGGAACAGGCGGAAGCACAGGAAAAGGATATTTGCGTGAAGCGGCAATGAAGCATTACGTGTTTCAAGAATTCGCGGAGCTCACCTCTTTCTTGGTTGAACGAAGAAAATTCCCGGCGATCAGCGACGAACTTGCGAAGAAACTCGGATTCGAGAATGGATAGTTACGTTCGTGATTTGCTCTCGGACATTGTTCGTTCCATTGATGAAATTCATGAGTTCTCAAATGGGTTAACCATTGAAGATTTCAAATTATACTTATCGAATAAAATGATGCGTCGCGCCATAGAGCGCGACCTCATTATTATTGGCGAAGCCATGCACGACATCGTGAAAGTCGATCACACCCGTGTTATGCGCATTAAAAATTCTCGTCGCGTCATAGAACTCCGCAACGATGTCGTTCACTCTTACGACGACCTCGCCAACGAAAAAATCTGGAATTTTATCTGGAAGGAACTTCCTTACTTGCGAAAAGAAGTTTCGCATATTCTTGATTTGCATTATTAGTCGCGAAAGCGACTTTCTCAAGAGGGCAACTAGCGTTGCGAGGGCAAATGGCTTTGCGAAGGCAACATCCGTTGCGAGGGTCCTTTGGACGAGGGTTTAACAACGTAGTTCCTGAGCCCCATAGGGCGATATGAGTAATGCCCCCAGTGCAGCTGGGGGAGAATGATTAGAATAATACAATTACTTAAGACTGGAGCACTATCTTAAATTTCTATCCCCCACCTATCAGTGGGGGCATTACCCATGCCGCTCGCAGAGCGAGCTCCAGGCAACGTAGTTCCAATTACGCAGTAGGAATAAAACCTTCGGTTTTCCAATTAAGTAGTTCCCTATTTTCTGACAAGAAACAACATCGTCCACTCATCGCGAACGCGAGTCTCTTTCCATTCAAAAGCTGAAAATGCTTCAAGCAAAGCTGGGACATCGTTCTCGTAGAATCCGCTTAACAATAAGGGTGCGCCCGCTTTGGTGCTGTTTTCGTAATGTTTCGCTTGTGCTAAAAGAATGTTTCTGTTGATATTCGCAATGAAGATGTCAGCGGTTTTTCCTTCCAACAAATCTTCCACTCCCAAGAGTGCTTCGATCTTTGAACAGTTGTTACGCTCCAAGTTTTCAATGGCGTTTTCATACGCCCATTCATCAATGTCAATGGCCCAGACTTTCTTCGCGCCGAGTTTCTCTGCAGCAATGGCAAGAACGGCTGTGCCGCTTCCCATGTCAATCACTTCCTTGTCTTTGAAGTCGAGTTCAAACATCTTTTGCAAAACCAAATATGTGGTGGCATGATGACCCGTGCCGAAGCTCATCTTCGGTTCAATGATTAAATCTAGGACTCCTTCTTTCGCTTCGTGAAAGGGAGCGCGAACACGACAAAGATTATCGACATCAATCGGATCAAATTGCGATTCCCACTCGGCGTTCCAGTTAATGTCTTCCATTTCTTTCTTCGAGAAATGAATGGTCACATCTTCAATGGTTAATTCCAACAATGCGTTTTGCAACTCTTCATTGTCGAGGTGTGAAGGAACATAAGCTTCTACCCCTTCTTCCGTCTCCTGAAAACTATCGAAAGCCATTTCGCTCAACGAAGCAATGACTAAATCGTTTCCCGGGATAAGCGGAGAAACTTGAAATGTGTATACCGTGTATTGCATTAGGCGTTGTAGATAAATTCGAAATCGGCTACCTTCAATGAAG
>JBJOPP010000084.1:0-9388 GCA_046050685.1 Bacteroidota bacterium | reverse complement strand
ACACCGAATGCTGTGTTGGCAATACTATTCACAACAAAAGCAGTTGGAACAGCAGGCGATATAACATAAGGTTCTAGTCCGCCAGACACTAAGAAATCAGAATCAATTCCCGTACACAAGTCTTGCAGATCTGCAAAGGTTATTGCTGGTGGTTCTGTTATAATAAACAAAGATGAGTCAGCGTTACCGCAGTAATCAGTTACCGTTAATTCATAGTTCCCGGCGCTGCCGAACGAAAACACTTGAGTTGGATTCGTTCCTATTGTTCCTCCCGAAGCATCCTGCCAATTGAATGTGTAATTCGGAACTCCGTTGGAGATAAGCGGTACAGCATTCACAGGAACAACTGCACTTGGACAAAGGTTTAAAATATCTGTAACAGGTGCCAATTCAGTAGGAACATAATCCACAATATTTAAGAAAGCTGTGGCGGTATCCATGGCTTGAATAGACGGGTTGAAGAAGATAAATCCGATCTCAATGGTTTCGTAGCCTGCAGTAATATTTCCGAAAGTCACGGTTTGTGTTCCTTCAACCACATTATCAATCATTCCATTTACAAACAATGTATCCGAAACTCCAGGTACCAAGATAATTTCCGTAATGCCATTTGTATTGTAATCTTCACCAATTGTTGCTGTTCCTGAGTAAATCAATTGAATCGTATCATTCTCCAACAAACATGGTGGAGGTGTAATCACGAACTGACCGTTGTAACAACCGTCTCCTTCCAAAATAGAATTTGCAGGAAATCCAGGGATTGGACTCACTCCAGGATTGGTAACAGCTACCGATTCAATCAAGCTTCCACCTACATTGAAACTTCCTTCTTTTAAGAACACAGCAGAATCGAAAGCAGTGTCAGACACATCGGCAATGGCCAACTTAATGTGGTAAGTCTGTCCACACTCAAGGTTCTCATAAACGGCAGTTAATACTACTGTCAATCCATCGTACTGAACATAGTTTGGATCTGTGTTGAATGGTGCAGTAATACCATTTCCGTTGTTGATGTAATATTGACAATAATTGCAATTTGCACCACCCGGAACTTCGAGACCATCGCAACCTGCATTCAAATTATTAATGGAAACGAACTGAGTTGTTCCTGGTATTAAAGCAATATTCACGGAAGCGTTGCTGAATGTTCCTGCAATACCCGGTCCTGAAAGGAAGAAACCGAAAACATCACTTACGTCGCCACATGTGCCTGCTCCAGTATATTCTGGATATTCATCTGAAGCAAATACATAATCGAAAGAAATTGAAGTTCCGGTTGCAATGAAATCAAATTCCAAAATTGCTGCATCGTTGTGGGTTAATCCATCCAATGTATTCAAGTCAACATCTGTCGCTCCAAAATTTCCTCCTGTTATACTGCTACTTCCAGAGTCATTCGGACCAATAGCGTTGGAGATTCCACCGGTACCCATAATTACACCTGTTGGAAAAGGAAGGTTACTAGTGGTTGAATTAAAGAGGCCTATTTGATCGGCATCACCAGAAAAGGTTACATTACTAAACTGCACATTTGGTCCGAGTAAATTTTGAATCACCGTATTAATGGGCTGCGAAGAGTCCACCGTTAATTGTGCATGAACAGAAACTTGACTGATTAAAAAAGTAAAAATCAAGCCTAGGTATAAATTTTTCATAGTCCGTGTTTATGAATAGTTGACGCAAATACGCGTATAAAAGTTGTACAAAGTAACGCCTTAAAACAAAAAACCTCAGATTTCTCTGAGGTTTTTCTTCAATAATATCAATTATGGTTTCTTGTGCATGACGTGCACATACCCTTCTCTGCTAATTCCATCTGAGCGATTAAATACCCAAAAGTACACTCCGTCTTCAGCATCTGTCGCATCCCAAGCAGACAGATTGCTATAGTTCAACGATTCGTAAATCATTGTTCCCCAACGGTTGTAAATGCGAACCTGGCTGTTCGGGAAACTTTCCAATCCTTGAATCTTGAAGTGTTCGTTATCATAATCGTCGTCGTTAACAAGCAACAAATTCGGCTCATGCGTATCGCAAACCGTTATGATGAAAGGAATGATTGCTTGTTGGTTACATGCATCTGTAATGATGACATCAGAGGCATTGTTCGCGATACCTACAATGGTATTGGTTAGCGGATTCAACAACATTGCCAATGCATCGTACTGATAAACATATGGCTCAAGACCACCGTATACCAACAGCTCAGATTCAATACCAGCACAAAGATCTTGGGCCACTGCGTATCCAAATACAGGGGGTTCGGTAATTACAAAATCGTCTGTGAATGTTGCACCGCAGTAATCAGAGAAAGTATAAGAGTACGGTCCTGCAGATCCCTGATTAAACGTCTGGGTTGGACCTACTTGGCCATTAGACCAGGAATAAACATAAGGCATCCACCCCCCTGAAGCACCTGGATTAACCGTTTGCGAAGTACCTGGGCAGATAAGGAAATCGTCAGTCGGAGCTACCGCAAAACCAACGTAATCCAATAAATCTAGCGTAGCACTAACCGAAACTGAATCACATGCACCCTCGCACAAATAGCTACAGCTAATGATAATGGTTTCTGTTCCCTCTGTGATGTTGTCCAAGATTGGAATAATATCAATAACGAAAGCTGTATCAGCCACCACAAATTGTGTAACACCGTTGGTATGGTAATCTTCAAGATAAGTAGCCGTTCCGCCGAAAATCAAATTCACAGTGTCTCCAAGGGCCAAACAATCTGGGAAGTTGAAAGTTACCTGTCCGTTTACGCATCCTTCCAAAACTGAGTTTGGTGGAATATTCGGAGCAGGATTTACAACGCTCGAAGAAATTCCTGCATTGTCCGTTCCGGTTGTGAAAGATCCCGCTTCAATAATTACATCTGATTTCAAGGCTTGGTCAGATCCATTTGCAATAGCTAAACGAATGTGATAAGTCTCGCCACAAGTCAAGTCATACTGAGCAGCAATCTTCACGGTAAAACCATTCAAGTTAATTGGAATCAGACCTGGGCCATTGTCTACGTAATAAGGCGCGTTCAACACGTTATTCACCGAACTAATTGTAATTGGAAGCGGTGGAGTTGATTGCGGAACAATTGCAATGTTTACTGAACCACCTGGAAAAGCGGCAGGGCTCGCATATGGACCTGTAATTCCAGGGCCACTTAAAAAGAAGGCGAAAACGTCGTTGTATTGACTATTCACCCAAGTCAAGTATTCATCAGAACCAAAGATGTAATTGAAATTCAAACTGTCTCCAATCGCCACGAAGTCAAATTCCAATGAAGCAATGTTGTTCACTGAACCAACTGTAAATCCTTGTCCAATGAGAGGCGGAACAGAATTCGCAACTGCCAACAAATCAGGATCACCAGAAACATTCGGTGTAATAGCTGTCCCGAAAAAATTCGGAACCACCTCTTGTGCGTCTGAACATCCAATAACAATACCTTCAGCAATTTGAAAATTCGGATCCGTATTACCCGTCATTTGTCCCAATTGTTGGGCAATTCCATTAAAAACTGGATTCGCGTAAGTCACTCCTGGACCTAATAAAGTTTGCACCGCTTGGTCCGCAGTAACATAGGTCACGGCAATTTGCGAGGTCGCGAATTGACTAATTAATACACCAAATACAAATAGTATTTTTTTCATTCCAAAAAGATTTCTTTCCAAGTGACCACATACATGTATGCGAAGTTGCCTCGGTAGGTTTATTCTTCAAATATAACAATTACTCGTTAGTTTTGCCCCATGCACGAAGTCATCCGAATTGAAAATCTTACCCGATTCTACACCATTGGTGAAGAAACCGTGCGCGCCTTGAATGGCATTAACCTATCTATTCAGAAAAACGAGTATGTAGCGCTAATGGGGCCTTCAGGTTCCGGGAAGTCAACACTCATGAACATTATAGGTTGTCTAGACACACCTACTTCGGGAGAGTATTATTTAAACGGACCCAATGTCGCTCAACTTTCAGACAGTGATTTGGCTGCCATTCGAAACAAAGAAATCGGGTTCGTCTTTCAAACGTTTAATCTTTTACCCCGACTAACCGCTTTGCAAAATGTAGCCTTACCTCTTGTCTATGCGGGAATACCGGAGACTGAACGCTTAAAAAAAGCCAAAGAAGTGTTGGAGCAAGTAGGGCTCGGCAATCGCATGACGCACAAGCCGAACGAACTCTCTGGAGGACAGCGTCAGCGTGTAGCAGTAGCTCGTGCACTTGTGAATCATCCTTCCATTATTCTCGCCGACGAACCAACAGGTAACCTCGACACTAAAACGAGTGACGAAATAATGCAACTGCTAGACATTATTCATCAAGCTGGAAACACCATTGTGCTTGTTACACACGAAGAAGACATTGCCCTTCGCGCAAAACGTGTGGTTCGCATGCGCGACGGAATAGTTGAAAGTGACCAAGCTCAAGTATAACCTCTCGTGGCGTATATTTGCCACTCATTTTTTCACCATGAACATCAAAGAAATAATTTCTTCACTTCCTATAGGAACCACAATTCAACTCAACGGTTGGGTGCGCACTTTTCGCAACGAGCAATTCATTGCTTTAAACGACGGTTCCTGCATTTCGAATTTACAAGTTGTTGTAAATGCAGATTCGCTTTCGGAAGAAGACAGTAAGCGCATTCACACAGGTGCTTGTATTTCTGTTCATGGAACACTTACTGAAAGTTTGGGAAAAGGACAAGCGATAGAGCTTACCGCTTCGAAAGTTGAAATTTTAGGGGAAAGCAATCCAATGGAATTTCCTATTCAAATGAAAAAACATTCATTGGAATTCCTTCGTGAAAAAGCACATTTGCGCTTCCGCACTTCAACATTCAGCGCGGTTTTCAGACTTCGTCATCAATTGTCTTTCGCCATACATAATTATTTCAATCAAAACGGATTCGTGAACATTCACGCGCCTATCATCACCGGTAGCGATGCTGAAGGCGCTGGAGAAATGTTTACCGTTTCCAACTTCGATCTAGAAAACCCTCCACGTAAGGACGATGGAACAATAGATTTCGGAGAAGACTTTTTCGGAAAGCACACACATCTTACCGTTAGCGGACAGCTTGAAGCAGAATTAGCTGCCCTTGCACTTGGAAAGGTTTACACATTCGGTCCAACCTTCCGCGCAGAAAACAGCAACACCAGCAGACACCTTGCTGAGTTCTGGATGATTGAGCCGGAAGTTGCCTTCAACGACCTGGCTGCTAATGCAGATTTAGCCGAAGACTTTTTGAAGTATTGCATTCGCTATGTCTTGGAAAACGGCAAAGAAGATTTGTTATTCCTTCAAGAACGCGAAGCCACTGAAGACAAGCAAAAGCCAATGGATGAGCGCCAAACTGCTCCACTCATCGAGCGCCTCGAGTTTGTTGCAAACAACACCTTTGAGCGAATCACCTACACAGAAGCGATAGACATTCTCTTGAATTCAAGTCACTACAAAAAGAAGAAATTCAAATACCCAATTGAATGGGGAATTGATCTTCAAAGTGAACACGAAAGATATTTGGTTGAAAAGCATTTCCAAAAACCTGTTGTGCTAACCAACTACCCTGCTGCCATTAAAGCGTTTTATATGCGTTTGAATGAAGACCAAAAAACCGTAGCTGCTATGGATATTTTGGTTCCAGGCATCGGCGAAATTATTGGTGGAAGTCAGCGTGAAGAACGCTACGATGTGCTCCTTGAAAAATGCAAGCAGTTCAATATTCCGGAAGAAAGCATGTGGTGGTATTTGGAAACCCGTAAGTTCGGAACCTGCCAGCACGCTGGATTCGGATTGGGCTTTGAAAGATTGGTGATGTATGTTACTGGAATGACAAACATTCGCGACGTAATACCTTTCCCTCGCACACCGAAGAACGCTGAATTCTAAATTGAAATTTTTATTTCTGAATCAACGCTATCCAGACTGACGTCTTGTAGTTATCGATGCGCGTCCATATTGGACGAACGACACCATTCACAGCAGAAATATTGTTGTAATCTCCTAAGAAAACACTTGCATTCGATTCGAAGGGCTTCTCGCTGATTCGCTCGTTGATCCACGTTTTACCACCATCACTCGAAGACGCTAAATAAACATCTGTGTTGAAATCGGTATGGTTTCTTCTGTCGTAAAAGACCGCATATAAATTTCCAGTAACCACATCAACAGTCATCCAAGGAAAAAATTGAGGCGTGTTCGTTTTATCGTTATTCACGCGAACAGCTTCCGTCCAATGCTCTCCGCCATCCGATGATGAAGAAACAAAAACATCTACATCTCCATTGCGTTCATCACTCCAACACAAATATAGATTTCCTCTGTTCGGTCCATTGCTTAAATCGCTCAATAAAATTGGCATTCCGTTGGCGCGATACACTCCCGGTATTTCTTGATTCCATCCACCTGGAATGGTCATGACTACCTTCGATTTCGGCATCCACGTATTACCACCATCCAACGATTTATTGAAATAGATATTCTCTTGATGCGCCCATGCGACATACACTTCGTTATTTAATCCTGCAGCCGGAACAGCACCTTCGACAGTATTATCATCGTCTAAGCATCCACCTTCAACATCGCTAATGCTAATTGGCTTCGTGAAATTCAATTCGCCTTTTTTTCCTTTTGAAAAAAGAATTCTCGAATGATCATTCGGTTCTTTACTTTCGTACTTATCAAACTCTGTCCAGGTCACGAAAATTTCACTTCCGTCCTTTGAGGTGGTGGCCCATTGCTTGTCTTGATCTTTGGGAGCGTTTGTACCAATAGCAATTCCATCGGTCCAGCAATTCTTAGAACAAGAAAACTTGCTATCTCTTATTTGCTGAATCACTATAGATTCAAGCAATCGCGAACTGCTCCATCCTTTATTTTCAGGATCTCCTAAGTGAAGGAAATAGAAATCACCGGTTGGTGATGCTACTATAGTCGGATCGCCATAAACACCATGCGACGATTTCATAACATCATGATCCCACGTAATTCCGCCATCACAACTCTTATAGACATTGTTCAAAATAGAACCTGCTACCATTCGCTTTGTGTTAGTGGGATCAATGGCTATGCTTGGCTCACAAGGATCGAAAGAGGAATACCGACCCTTTCCTGAAACAAGTTCAACATTCTTGTAATCGCTTTGCGCAAAAGCACAAACACTAACAATAGAACTAAGACCTAGAATGAAATTTCTGAGCATATTCTTTAGCGAAATAAGTTAGAATAACACTTGCGCCAGAACGTGCAATGCTCGTAAGCATTTCCGGCATGGCCTTATTGTAATCTATCCAACCTCTTTCGGCTGCAGCTTTCAACATGGCATATTCGCCACTTACATTGTAGGCTGCTATGGGCAAGGAAGAATAATTACTCAAATCGCGAATCACATCTAAATAACACAATGCGGGTTTCACCATCAAATAGTCTGCTCCTTCCTCTTCGTCCAACTCTGCTTCACGCAATGCTTCTTTGCTGTTTGCGTAATCCATCTGATAAGTCTTCTTATCGCCACTTTTAGGGGCGCTATCCAATGCTTCACGGAACGGTCCGTAGAAGGCACTAGCGTATTTCGCTGTGTATGACATAATGCCCACATTCACGAATCCCTGATCGTCTAACGCATCACGAATCTCTCCAACACGTCCGTCCATCATATCACTTGGACCTATGATATCAAATCCCGCTTCAGCCTGAGCCACTGCCATAGCCGAAAGAATCGGCAATGTCTCATCGTTTACAATCTGATTGTCGATGACTAAACCGTCATGGCCGTCGGAACTATAAGGATCCATGGCCACATCTGAAATAAACACCGCTTCAGGAAAACGCTTTTTCAACTCGCGAACTGCTGTCAAATAAAAATTCGATGCATCCAACGAATAGGTCGCGTACTTGTCTTTGTGCTTCTCGTCAACGGCAGGAAACAAAATGAAATTTGTTATACCTGCATTCATACACTCGTCCACTTCCACCATTAATTTTTCCAAACCGAATCTGGAAATACCCGGCATACTTAAGATGGGCTGAACAGCATTTCTGTCTTCCAACAAAAACAATGGATAAACCAACTGCTCCAATGAGAGTCTAGTCTCGCGAACCATTCCGCGAATGGATGCACTGGCTCTATTTCTTCTCGGACGAATACGCATTATAACAATTCAGATTCTACTTGTGACTTCAAGATATTGAACAAAGAATCCTGCTCCTTCGCTAATTTCAACACTTGCTCATCTTTCAAGTCTTTGAAGAATGCGTCATCTTTAATGGCTGCACCTTCAGGAATTTCCTTCAAGTTCAATTTGTAATTCACCACTTCATCTTTCAATGAATTAATCATAGATGTTCTCTCTGACAATTCATTCACACGAATGATTCCTGCGCTATCTAAAGGATTCTGAGTCAACGCCGATATTTCCTTTTCAGCTGCTGCTATCTCCTTATCCAATTCTGCAACCAATGCATTCTGCTTCGAAAGAACACCTTGCTGAGTTGTGCGTGCTTGCTTTAAAATTTCAGTTTCAGAATCGAAACATGCAACAAGGCTCACCGCTAAAAACATTCCCAATACCACTCCTAACTTTTTCATAATTCACTGTTTAATTTTTCTTTTTCAATTCCGGATTTTTCGGCACCGGATCATAGCCACTTTTTCCCCAAGGATGACAACTTAAAATTCTCTTACCACCTATATAAATTCCCTTCAAAACTCCCCATTCTTGAATGGCCTCTACCGTGTATGCACTGCATGTTGGTTGATACCTGCAATTCGAACCTAACCAAGGAGAAATGAACCCCTGATAAAACCGAATAGGCAAGATGAAAAGCCATTTCAAGAATCTAGACAAATTTACTCGTATTTAGTTCACGGAAAGTTAATGTATGACAAGAAAATCGCATAGAGAATTGCAGGTACTAACAAAATTCGAGTAACCATGTTCGCGTGAATACGCAGAAGGCGATTCAATGTAACGGAAATCAATAAAATTCCTGAGATACAAAGCAGTTGACCCAGTTCAACACCAATGTTAAATCCAACCAGCTTACCAACTAAACTATCTTCTTTCATCAATGTCATCTTCAATTCTGTTGAAATAGCAGAACCGTGAATGAAACCGAAAAGTGAGATAACAAGTACTGTTTTCCAAGGAAGGGTGGTTGTCTCTGTGGGTGAGATTAGTCGTTGAACTCCGCGAATTAAAATGGTCAATGGAATTGCGAACTCTACCCACTTCATCGATAACATAGGCAATCCGAAAACAACAGCTACAGCTGCAAAAGCATGTCCCAAGGTAAATCCAGTGATAGACCACAAAAGCATGCGTCGATCGTTAAACGTAAGGCCAATAGCGAGCACCCATAAAAACAAGATGTGGTCAATTGC
>JBJOPP010000083.1:0-13024 GCA_046050685.1 Bacteroidota bacterium | reverse complement strand
TAGGAGCAGCAGCTTTTTTAGCAACAGCTTTCTTAGGAGCAGCAGCTTTTTTAGCAGCAGCTTTCTTAGGAGCAGCAACTTTTTTAGGAGCAGCAGCTTTCTTAGGAGCAGCAGCTTTTTTAGGAGCAGCAGCTTTCTTAGGAGCAGCAGCTTTTTTAGCAGCAGCTTTCTTAGGAGCAGCTACTTTTTTAGCGGCCTTAGGCGCGCTAGCTTTGGTTTTGGTTTTCATAAAATAAACGGTTGATTATTTTCTTTTCAAAGCGTTCACTCATCGTTATAAGTGAACTTAAAAATACACTGGATACAATTTCACTTTTCCGTCGCTTCTTATCCCAATTGTTGGACTTGGAATTTTGATGAAGTTAATTACGCTTGCAATTTTTTTCATCCATTTCTTCCTCCATTCAATCTTATTCAAATCTGCATCAAAAGAAAAAAAGAATTCACGAGTCGCGTGAAAATTATTAACACTATTAATGTTATTATCTGCGTATAAATTTTCATCGATACTATAGCCAAATGAAATGCATAACCATTGCGTGAATCGCTTGGTATTCGAGCGATTCAGAGAGAGTGGTGCAGAGAGCCAATATGTTTGTCCGTTGTAATCTTTTAAAAGACGTTGTTGAAAATTACGACCAAATGTTTCGGGACGCACATTTGCAAACACACTTTTTTGATAAGAAAATTTTAGTGAGATGAATTGTTGTTGAAGAAAATATTCTTGTGATGCGAATAAAAAATATCCAAAAGTATTTGCAATCATATCACTTTTTGAGAACCCCCATTGTGCTGATTTTCCATCAAGAATTTCAATGCTTGTTAGATAAATTAATCCACTTGCTCCTCCGAGAAAAATATTTCTATTTCGATTTGAATCGCTCGTGATTAGCGTGTTGTAGAAGTTTCGTCCGATTTGGTAAGATGTAAACGCGTGTCCACATTTATCCATCTGCATCCATTCTTTTGAATCGTTGAAGAAATGAAAGTTGCTTCGAGGATAATCTTTGTACCAAAGTGAATTCAATCCAACAAAAGAAGTAGCGCTTGCACCAATTGATAATGAAGAGAAAATAGTGTTATGCTTTTTTTGTTTGGAAAGATTCAGCGCGAGTGTGTCATTTTCAATTGAAAAAATAGCTCCACTAAAAAAGTTCAAGACAATAAAAACACATATTTTTTTCATCGCTGAATATCGATCGAATCCAAATATTGTTGGTAAGCCTTCGCGTATTGTTTATGTTCTTCGTAAGTAACAGCGAAGTTGTGTTTGCCCGTTCCGCCTGGCTGTGCACACATGAAGATGTAGTTGTGAGTGGCTGCATTTAATACAGCGTCGATATATGTTTTCTCGACAATGTGAATAGTTGCTGGTGGAAGTCCTTTGTATAAATAGGTGTTATACGGAGAATCAAATTTCAAATCGTCATGTCTAACACGTTGTCTTTTTTCTTTCGTGTTAATTCCAAATAAAACAGTTGGATCGGATTGTAAAAGCATGTCTTGCTTCAATCTGTTTAAGTAGAGTCCTGCTATTTCTGGAGCTTCATCTTTGTTCGCGGTTTCTCCGCGAACGATAGATGCTAGCACATAAACTTCGTGTTCAGTTAAACCAATACGAGAAGCAAGCGTGTCTTTTTCGTTTGTCCAAAATTCATCGTATTGAATGTTCATTCGCGAAAAGAAGTTTTCAGGAGAGCTTGTCCAATACATTTCATAGGTATCTCCAAGCAGTCTTTCCATGACACGCTGCTGACGAATTTCTTTAGGAAGTTCTTTTGTGTTCGGAGCGAGCATGTCTAGATTATCGTTGACATACTTCATGAACTTGGCACTGTCTTGCTCGAACTTTTTCCCGAAGCGCTGAGCTAGTTTGTAGATGGTTTTAATATTGTCAATTCGAAAAGATACAGGATCTTGATTTCCGCTTTTCAATTTGTTGAAGATTCCAGCTGCAGATAAATTCCCACTGATGGTGTATTTCCCTGGAGGGAATTTATCCGTTGATTTAAACAATGAAGTCAACTTCCATTTGTAATAAACAATACTCGGAGATTGAGCATTTATATACAACGAATCTAAGATTGCCTTTTCAACTTCTGCCGAGGTGTTATTGGTTGGAATGTATATGGAGAACTCCTTTCCTTTTGAGTTTAAAGGAGAAACCGCAAGAACGTACGATACAATCACAAAGCCTATTGCCAGTGAGCCTACGATAATTGCGGCGGCTGCTTTTTTATTTCTCTTTAAGTAGTTTTTCATATCTATTTACAATTCTATTTAAACACATTTGTTCGCGCTGAAATTCAAATCCGGATTTGATAAAAAGCGAAATACTTGGCTCATTGTCTTTATCAATAAGGGCAAATACGCGTTCAATCTGTTTATCAAATGTAAGTTTTTTAATCAATAAGTGAATGGCCTGTTTACCAAATCCTTTGTTGTGATCCTGCTTGTTGGGGATTAATATGCCAATGCCAATCGAATGATTGTTCTCGTCGAAATTAAAAGCATCTAAAATTCCAATGGGAGTTTTGCTTTCTGATTTCCAAATCACCCAGCGCTGTTGTTTGTGAATGGAGTAAATTCTAGTCGGGAAAAAACAATCGGAAATTTCTTCCAAAGTATACGGACCGGGATGCTCGTTGATATGCCAATATTCCTCGAGATTTTCAACCCAATGGATGTAAGGAAGGTCGTTTCGCGTGATTTCAGAAATATTGATTTTGGCCATGGCGTTCGATTCCTGTCAAAAATACGGGAAATGCCTTTGAGATAATGAAAGACCTTCGTTTCTTTGTTGGTATGATGAACAAGCGATTTCTTTTTGCCCTTGTGTTTTTTGTTGCGCTGTTAAGTAGCTGCAGCATAAATAAGAATATAATGTTTCAAACAGATACCGAGTATGAGTTCAAAAAGCCGGATCTCGATTCTACCAACAAGGAATACAAACTAGCGCCATTCGATTACATCACCATAAGTTTATTTACAGGCGATGGTGCTATGATTCTAGAATATACCACAAGTGGTATTGAACGTCAGCCGAACTACGGTGGATTCGATTTGTATTATATTTTAGATAAGAACGGTGAAGTGGATCTGCCGGTTTTAGGGAAAACGAAATTATCTGGACTCTCTATCCCTGATGCTCAGTCTTTCCTTGAGTCTAAATTCATCAATTACAATGATCCTTTTTGTTTGGTTCGAGTACTCAACAGACGTGTAATGGTATTCAGCGGTGAAGGAAGTATAGGAACTGTTGTACCACTGGCAAATCAGAACATTTCAGTTCTTGAAGCAATTGCCTTGGCAGGTGGAATTCGCGAAAGAGGAAACGCTTCTAAGGTGAAAATAATAAGAGGTAATAACGGTGTTAACGAAGTGTATCGTCTGAATCTTTCTACGATAGAAGGTGTGGAGAGTGCGAAGATGATTGTTCAAGCAGGAGATATAATTTATGTTGAACCTGTTCCACAAATTACCAACGAATTCGTGAAGGATATTGCGCCATTGGTAAGCTTGGTTTCTTCCACATTGATTCTATTCTTGGTTGTTACAAATTAATTATGCGAATAGAGAAAACAGATTTTCGTGATTTACTGGTTATTCATTTGCCAGTGTTTGGCGATGAGAGAGGACGTTTCCAAGAAACATTCAAAGAAGCACAGTTCAGAATAGAAACAGGAATGAATATAACATTCGTTCAAGATAACGAAAGTCTTTCATCTAAAGGAGTTTTGAGAGGTTTGCATGCTCAGAAATCACCGAAATCTCAAGCCAAGCTTTTGCGCGTAGTAAAAGGTAAAATCTTGGATGTTGTTGTTGATTTGCGCAGAACCGAACCAACGTTCGGGAAGAGTTTTCAATTTGAATTGAAGGGAGGAGATGGAATTTCTCTTTTTATTCCTGAGGGATTTGCTCACGGGTTTTATTGTTTCGAAGATGAAACAATTGTTCAATACAAATGCACGAATTACTATGACAAAAACTCTGAAGTTTGTTTGAACGCGTTTGATGCAACGGTGAATATTCAATGGCCGGAAGGCGAGAAGTTACTCTCGGAAAAAGATAAAGAAGGGCAGTCGCTTGAAGAATTAAGCAATTTGTTTTTCTAGTCGTTTGATTGAATGTTGAAGGCAACACTCGCCATGCGCTTGGTGTTATTTCCTTCAATCGTTTCTTCTAAAATATTTTGAACGGCAGCATCACGCTCGAAAACTTCTTGCATGTTTCGAACGCGACCGTAAGGAATGCCGCATTCAAGTGCGTTATTTTCGAAATCATCACATGTGACTTTTTGAAACTCTTGTTGAAGAATTGCATGCAAGTCCATTCGATTCTTTACACGAGATGTATTCGAAGAAAAGCGAGAGTCGTCACTTGTCTTTTCAGTATTCAGTATCCTTGCTAATTTGCGAAATTGCTCATCGCTTCCAATGGCCAGGACAACCCATCTGTTATCTTGTGTTTGAAAAAGCTCGCCATAAGGCGCAATGTTCGGGTGCAAAGATCCCATTCGTTGAGGAATGTTTCCGGTCATGAGAAAATAGCTTGCTTGATTCGCCAAAGAAGCCAAGGCCGCTTTTTCAAGGGACACTTCTACAACAGATCCTTTTTCAGATTTTGAACGGTTTATGAGCGCGCAGAGAATTCCTTCTTTCAACTGGTGTGCCGCCAATACATCGATTAATGCTACAGGCATTTTTGTAGGTCCGCCATCAGCAGAACCATTCATGTACATGAATCCTGTTTCTGCTTGCAACACTACATCGTAGGCCACACGGTCTTTTTCGAATTCGAATCCTCGAATAATTCCTTGAATGAGTTTTGGAAATTTCTTTGAAATAAATTCGGCGTCGAGTTGAAATTTCTTTGCGTCACTGCCTTTGAAATTGGTAAGCACAATGTCTGCTGTTTCCAATTCAGCATGAATCTTAGCAATATCCTGTGCATTAGAAAGGTCTACAAATCGAACTTCTTTTTTGTAGTTAATGGAAGAATAGTAAGAACTGATTTTATCTTTCGATTCCAACGGTGTGTGCCACGTGCGGGTGACATCTCCATTTGTTTTTGCGTTCTCGAATTTGATTACTTTCGCCCCAAGTTCTGAAAAAAATGTACCGACTTGCGGTCCTGCTAATACAGACGAGCAATCAACCACTTTTAATTCTTTGAACAAATCCATGCCGCAAAGGTAAAGCGTTTGTTATTTCAGAAGTGCTTCCTTGTATTTTTCAAGGCATCGGTTACGAGCAAACGTATGCTCTACAATTGGTTTGGTATAAGCCGGTGTGTTGAATTCAGGAATCCATTTTTTAATGTACTCGTTTTGCTTGTCGAATTTTTCCATTTGAGACGTCGGATTGAAAATTCTGAAATAAGGAGCGGCGTCGCATCCGCTTCCAGCCGCCCATTGCCAGCCGCCAACATTACTTGCCAAGTCGAAGTCTAAAAGCTTTTCAGCAAAGTATCTTTCTCCCCATCGCCAATCGATAAACAAGTGCTTGGTTAGGAAACTTGCAACGACCATTCGAACTCTATTGTGCATGAATCCTGTTTCGTTTAACTCACGCATACCTGCATCTACCAAGGGGTATCCCGTCTTGCCTTCACACCACAATTTGAATTCTTCTTCGTTGTTGTTCCATGCAATGTTGTCGTAAGCAGGTTTGAACGCGTGGTCAACAGTGTTCGGGAAATGATAGATAATCATTTGATAAAACTCTCGCCAAATCAATTCGTTCAACCATTTTTCATTCGATGTTAAGGCATATAAAACCAAACTTCGTGTGCTCACAGTTCCAAATCTTAAATGCAAACTCATGCGCGTAGTTCCTTCAATGGCAGGAAAATCGCGATGAAGATGATAGTGCTCTATTGCCGAAGTGTTTAATGTTATTGTTGGAAATGAAATGTCTGTTTCTTGAAATCCGAGTTCGTTCAACGAGGGCAATGCTGCTGGTGAAGTTTTGAAATAGCGAGAAGTCATTTCTTCAGAAGGATAACAAGTTATGGGATGCGCTTCCAATCTCGCTTTCCATTTCCTGCTGTACGGAGTGTAAACCGTATAAGGAAGCCCATCGTCTTTCGTTACCTCAGCGGCTTCGAAAATCACATGATCTTTCTTTCCAATAAAGGCAATTCCTTTTTCTTTTAGTAGGTCATAAATATGTTTGTCTCTCTTTCGTGCATTCGGCTCGTAATCGCGATTGGCGAATAGATTTTGAACATCGAATTCATTGGTGAGTTGCTCAAGAGCTTCTTCGGGCTTGCAATGAAAAACACGCAAGGAACTTCCCACCGCTACCAATTGATTTTGAATAGAGGCAAGCGTTGAGTGAATAAACTGAACACGCGCATCTTTTTTCGGAAGATGATTTAAAATGTTTGGATCGAAAATGAAAATAACGAGCACCGGAAACTCACCAGATAGCGCGGTGAACAATGCGTGATTATCATGTAAACGAAGATCTCTTCGCAACCAATGAATGTTAACCTTTTGCTTTTCCATAGAGGGCTTCAAGTGCAGGGGTTATATTTTTATATTGAAATTCAAATGCGGTATCGCGTGTTTTTTTGTTGGAAAGACGCTGACTCACCAAGACCAATTGCGACATTTCTCCAAATAAAATGCGTAACACAAAAGAAGGCACTTTTGGGAGGAAGAAAGGTCTGTGAAGCACTTGAGCCAGGCATTTCGAAAATTCGAAGTTGGTAACAGGGGTGTCTGAAGTAGCATTGTAAATCCCACTTTCAACGGAGTTTTCCAAGCAATGAATAAACAAGCGAACCAAATCGTTTTCGTGAACCCAACTCATATATTGTTGTCCATCACCAACAGCAGATCCAATTCCTGCTTTGAAAATAGGAGTGAGCTTTTTGAGAGCGCCGTCGTTTGCGCTGAGCACAACGCCAATTCGCAAATGAATGTTTTTGATAGAAGGATGAAGCGATGCGCTCGCGTTTTCCCACTGCGCAGTTAAGTCGGCCAAGAAGCCTGTTCCAACAGCAGCGGTTTCATCCTGAATTTCATGAGAGTTTTTATAAAAGCCTGAAGCACTTGCTCCAACTATAACAGCAGGGGGAACATCCATTTCATTCAATAGTTCGCAAAGAAATTCGGTCGATGAAATTCGGCTCGAAACCATAAGCGCTTTGTTCGCGGCACTCCATTTATTGGCGACGCTATAACCCGCTAAGTGAATGACTCCTTCAATGTGCGAAAGCAGCGATTTGTTTATTTCTTTTGATGTTGGATTCCAATAAACATGTTGGAATTTTTCGGAAACTATTCCTTCTTGCTTGCGTTGGGTGGTGAGGTTCGTGACTGAATGTCCCTTCTCTAACAACGCATAAATAATTTGTTTCCCTATAAAACCGGTTCCTCCTGTGACTAGTACATTCATAACCTTTAAACAACCGAAGAGCTGTTTAGTTCTCGTTTATTTTTTGAAGTTCTGCTAATTCAAAATATAGTCCTTTCGCCGCTAATAACTCTTCGTGTGTGCCTGTTTCAGCAAGCTGTCCGCGTTGAAGTACAAAAATTTTATCGGCATGATGAACGCTGCTGATTCGATGAGAAATGATAATATTCGTTTTGCCCTCACGAATCTTTTTCAGCCCGCGCATAATCTTCTCATCGGTCTGTGTATCAACAGCCGATAGACAATCGTCGAGCAGAAGAATTTCGGGGTCAGAAATAATTGCTCTGGCAATTGAAAGCCTTTGCTTTTGTCCGCCACTTAAATTAATTCCACGCTCGCCCAAAAGTGTTTCGTATTTCTCTTCGAAGCCTAAAATGTTTTCGTGCAAATCTGCTGTTTGGGCCGCGCGCGTAATTTCATTTTTTGAAGCATCGGCTTTTCCAAAACGGATGTTGTTTTCAATGGTATCTGAGAACAAAAACACGTCTTGCGGAACAATACCCATGAGGGTGCGGTAGGCGTTGGTTTCTAAAATGGAAATGTCTTTTCTGTTTATTTCAATGCTTCCTGAAGTGGGCATGTATGCCTTCATGAGCAATTGAACAATACTTGATTTTCCAGATCCTGTATGACCAATGAAGGCAACCGTTTCGCCTTTATTAATGGTCAGGTTCAAATTATTTACAGCCTCAATATTTGTCTCAGGATAAGTGAATGAAACATGTTTGAATTGAAGAGTATCGAATGTTTGAATGGTTTCGTTTCCACTCGGAATAGCAGAAGATTGATTTAAAAAATCAAGAATGCGTTTCATGCTGGCTTCACCCTTCAATACCAAACTAGTTACCCAACCAACACTTGCAAAAGGCCATGTAAGAAGGTTAACGTAGAATATGAATTGAACAATTACACCGTAGGTAATAGTTCCAGCTGCAACTTCTCTTGCACCAATGTACAGGGTGAGTAGGGTGGAAAGACCAACGAGCATTCCAATCACGGGCATGAACAATGAATCTGTTTTTACCAAATGCATTTGTAATTTTTTATACGATTGACTTTGCTTGAAGAAGTGTGCAATGAAATGGTTTTCCAATCCAAATCCTTTCAGAACACGAATACCACTCATGCTCTCTTGAACAGTAGTAGAGAGTTCACTTTGTTGTCGTTGAACGCGTTCTGTTTTTTTATTGATTCTTCGACTTACAAGAAAAATTCCAACCATCATGAATGGCAAAGGCAACAACGTGTAAAGCGTTAGCTTCGGAGAAATGCGATACATAATTCCAATGCACATGGCGAACAGTACAACGAGGTTTAGCGTATACATGACAGCCGGTCCTAGGTACATGCGCACACGTCCAACGTCTTCACTAATGCGGTTCATTAAGTCACCCGTTCGATTCACTTTGTAGAATGAAACATCTAATTTTTGATAGTGCGAATAGATTGAATTTTTAATATCGAATTCCATCCAACGCGACATAACGATAAGCGTTTGTCTTTGAAAGAAAAGAAAAATTCCTTTGAAGAGATAGAAAAATAAGTAAAGTCCAGCGATGAGTATAGCAATATAAATTACCCAATCATTGAAGGCACTGTTGTTTCGAACTTCAGGAATGTCATTTGAAAGACCGAGCCAACTGCGAAAGGTTGCGAGTGTCTCGGGATAGTGTATGGTTTGAACTTTTCCTTGTGCAGCATTCAAGGCTTCGGCTAAAAAGTCGACACCTTCACCCACAACAATCGGCGCGTATACGTTAAAGGCCGTAGATAGCACAATGAACAGAGTTCCGAGGAAAAATCTTCCACGGTATTTCCAAAAAAGGTAGTTGAGCTTAAGTAGTGATTTCAAAATTAGAATTCAAAGTTCCAAGTTATACTTGGTAATATTGGGAATAGGCTGACTTGTTTCGCTTGTATCTGAAATCCTCCGTTATCGTTAGAATCAGTGGCGAAGTATATGAAATATGGATTCATGCGGTTGTATAAATTGTACACCGAGAAATTCCAACTGCTTTTAAATTTTCGCGGCTCTTCAACCACTTGGTTTAGGGCAGCATCGAAACGAGATTTAGTGAGTTTCCCTTTCACATTCAATGAGAAATCGGCACGGTGATAAGGGTCCATTCTGAAGCTGTTTCTTTCACCGTACACTTCAACCAAATTTCCTTCGAAGAAATAGCGCGATACAGGAAGTGTAATAGCGTTTCCAGTAGCGTAAACGAATACAAATCCTAAATCAACACGCGGTGAAACCGTGTACATCAATACAACATTTAAATCGTGACGTCTGTCCCAACGCGTTGGATAGGCTTTCCCGTTGTTTACTTCCTCAAAGATGCGCATGGTCTTCGCCCAGGTGTATCCCACCCATCCGGAGAAATCTCCCATTCTCTTTTTCAAAAAGAATTCAGCACCGTAGCTGTATCCTCTTCCGAACACCAAAAGATTGTCAATGTTGTCACCAACAGTCTGGTCTGGACTAGAACCTTCTTTGTAATCGCTTTGATTGCGCATGTCTTTATAGTACAGCTCAACACTCGATTCCCACGTGTCGTCGAAAAAATTTCGGAAATAACCAATGCTAACTTGCGACGCAACTTGTGGCTTCAATCGATCTGTGCTAGGCAACCATACATCGGTTGGAAGAGATGAAGGGGACAAGCTTGTTAGGTGAATGAATTGAAGATTTCTAGACAGGGCCATTTTGAAACTGGAAGCCGAATTGATTTCATATCGCGCGTTGAAGCGAGGCTCAAATCCAACATAGTCCTCTACTTTTTTATTCTTCTCGTAAACAGTAGTAATTGGTGTTGTAGACCCGCCAACCGAAGAGGAAGAAGCAGGAAAGGTATAGCGGGTAAATGGACCCACATGCATGAAATATGGCATGCGCACACCCGCGTTGATGCGCCATTTTTCATTCAAATCGAAATCATCTTGAAAATAGGCTGCGGATTCATGCGAATATAATTTCACTTGTTCGCCTAAATCGAAATTTACATCTCCGCTTGATGCATAGGTATTGTTCGGTGTGAATTTGTGAAAGGTATAGTCAACGCCCCATTTCATGCGGTGAATTGGATTCGGGAAATAGCTCCATTGAATCTTCGTTCCATAATCGCGAATTCCACTGCTTAAGCCGAAGGTGAATTGATCTTGTTTCCCTTCAAATTTAAAATTATAATCAGTATAGGTCAGAATCGCATTCATGAAAAGCTTGTTTCCAGATTGGTGTGCCCAACGGAGAGTTCCTGTCGTATTTCCCCATGGAATGCGCGTTGCAAAACCTCCGCTTTCGCTGTTGAAGTTGAATACATCTTTCCCTGTGTACATGCTTGCGAACAACTGATCCCGATTCGATAATCGATAATTGAATTTCGCATTCAAGTCGTAAAAGAAATAGCCGGATCCTTTGAATGCACTTTCAGGATTTACGAATGGTTTTGCCAGAATGTCTATGTAAGTTCTTCTTCCAGAAAGGATAAATGAAGAAGTGTCTTTTTTTATTGGGCCTTCAACGGTGAAGCGACTAGCAATTGTTCCGATACCGCCTGCACCGTGGTATGATTTACTGTTTCCTTCCTTCAAATTAATATCGAGAACAGATGATAATCTTCCTCCGTATGAAGCGGGTCCTCCTCCTTTTGTGATTTCAATGTTTTTAACAGCATCTGCATTGAAGACACTAAAAAAACCGAAGAGGTGAGAGGCGTTATATACAGTTGAATTGTCGAGAAGAATGAGATTTTGATCTACACCACCACCGCGAACGTAGAATCCTGCATTTCCCTCTCCGCTACTTTGCACACCTGGTAAAAGCGTAATGGTCTTTAAAATATCAACCTCTCCGAAGATTACAGGTATTTTCTTGATTTGATCAATTCCAATTTCAATTTTTCCCATGTCGGTACTTCCAACATTGTCTTTTCGTGTTCCTTCAATAATAACAGGTCCTCCGGTAAAAGAAATGGGCTTCAGTTCAAAGTCTTTGTGAAGATTCGCCTGAAGTTTAATGGAAGTTGTGAATGTCTCGTATCCCACGCAGCGAAGTTCCATTTCATAATTTCCTTTCGGTAATGAAAGAGAATAAAATCCGAAGTTGTTGGTTATACAACCACTGTTTTTGCTTTTCACAAAAACGGTAGCACCAATAATGCTCTCTCCGGTTGATTGGTCTCTGACTTCACCGCTAACCGCAAAGTTTTGAGCGGAAGCCGCAGTTCCGAAGAATAATAGAATGAGGAAGAATAGCCAGCTTTTTTTCATGTTGAAATATCGGGTGCGAAGTTAATTCGATACATCTAGTGAGAACATTATTTTTTTCGATTTGTTCTAAGGCTTAATTTCGCGTCCAATGAGGAAAATTGCCGCCCTGCTTGTTTTATTGAATGTCTCACTTATTGCCATTGGACAATTGGCCAATCGCACCACATATGCCGTTCGGGCGGAGCAGGCTCCAGTATTAGATGGGTTACTCAATGAAGCGGTTTGGCAGTCTGCTCCTGTTACGGATCAGTTTTGGGGAATCCAGCCTTATCCGGGAAGACTTCAAACCCACAACACAGAGGTTCGTGTGTTGTACACAAATGAAGCGCTTTATGTGGGCATTTATGCCTTTGACCCTTCTCCAGATAGCATTCTTCAACAATTAACAGGAAGAGATGGCGATGGAAATTCAGATTATGTTGGAGTTGCTTTAAACTGCTATAAGGATGGCGTTACTGGATACATGTTCGCTGTTTCTCCAAGGGGTGAGCAATACGATGCTAGACAATCTGCAACAGGTGAGGACGCTTCTTGGAATGCCGTGTGGGACTGTAAAACGAAGATTGTAAAAGACGGATGGATAGCTGAGTTCAAGATTCCTTACGCAGCATTGCGCTTTCCGAATTTGCCAGAGCAACATTGGCATGTGAATTTTGTTCGTGAGATTCGAAGAACGCGCATTCAGGCCAATTGGAGTTTTGTGGATCCTGCAGGTGCTGGATTCTTGGCGCAAATGGGACATTTGAAAGGGATTTCAGGAATTGTTCCACCAAAACGTGTTTTTTTCTACCCCTATGTTTCAACTTACAGCAAAAAGGAACAGAACGGAGCCAACGAATTTGCGTACAGTGGAGGAATGGATTTAAAGATTGGGTTAAATGAAGCATACACGCTGGATGCTACGTTAATTCCAGATTTCGGACAAACCATAAGTGATCAGTTAATCCTGAATTTGACTCCTTATGAAATCCAATTTCAAGACAATCGTCAGTTTTTTAACGAAGGATTGGAGCTGTTTTCACGGGGTGGAATATTTTATTCGCGACGTGTTGGCGATACACCTATAAACGCATTTGATATCTATTCTGAATTAGATTCCAATGAGCGCGTTATTAGCAACCCCATGCAAACACAGTTGATTAATGCGACCAAGATTTCTGGTAGAAATAGTAAAGGGTTGGCTATTGCTTTTTTTAACGCTATAACAAATGAGACATTTGCTGAAATTGAGAACACCTCGTTGCATTCACAGCGACGAATTCTAACGAACCCGCTTACGAATTACAACGTCTTTGTTGTTGATCAGAATCTTCCAAACAAATCTCAGATTT